>NZ_BAAHAR010000045.1:0-73740 GCF_054777395.1 Nocardiopsis oceani | reverse complement strand
ACAGGCGTCTTCATTCCGCGTTGGGATACAACACGCCCGCGGAGATTTACGCGGCGCATCAGGAGATGCGACTGGCCGCGTGAGACAGGCGGTTCAAAGCCTGTCCGGAAACAGCAGGGCCCCTCACCATCAGGCACGCGGACCGGCTCTGCGGCCAGTACCGCAAGGAACACGGCGCCACGGTCTGACGGAACGCGCGGCCTGACGGAATGTCTGGCGTGATGCGCCTCCCGGTCTGACGGAATGCCTACCGTGATGCGCCTCCCGCTCAGTGGAACGACGGGCTATCGGTGGATATGATTTCTCTGCTGGCTAGGCTTTTTCTGTCGGTTGGCGGTTCCCTCCTTTCCCGCCGCCCGATTGTGGCCGTCTCCGCTACGCGCGTCAAGGTCGTCGCCATCGAGCGCTTCGCGCGTCAAAGGCGCTCCACCTTGACACGCTTCGCTACGACGGCGGGTTGGCGTCTGTCGGGAAAGGGGGACGGGTGGTTGAGGTCCGAGCGGAAATACTCGGGCTTCGCCCGATAACTGCGTCGGCCTGGCGGCCGATGCCTGCCCCTGCGCCGGAGCGTTGACGGGTCGGGTGTCGCGGCTGGTCAAGGCGTGCGGCGGACCCCGAACAGCACGGCCTGCGGTCGGTGGGCCACTCCGCCGGAGCCCACCGGTTGCGGGTGTCGCGGCCGGTCAATGCGGGAGGCGAACTGCCCGGCCTTCGGCCGGTCGGGCCTTTCCCAAATGATCTTGCTACCAGAAGCAATTTCGGCGCCGAGATTGACCCTAGTAGCAAGATCATTCCCACGAGGGTCCGTATTTGTCCACTTTGCACAGGAATGCGCACAGGGGGTGCGCGCTCCTTTCCTGGGGGCTTCTCTTTGGGGAAGGAAAGGCGGGCCAGGGTAGCCGGGTAAGGATTTTATCACCCCCAGGATAGTTCCTTTCTGCGCCCTTCTTGATATCCTTAGAGTATGGCTTCTTCTTTCGGGCAGTGCGGGAACACGGCGGGCAATACCCCCGCCGTGGCCGCCATGGGTGCTGCCCGGAAGAACATCGCTTCGGAAATGGCGGAGGTGCCTCCGGCGGGTGCGGCCGGCGAGGTCCTGGATGTGATCTCGCAGGTGTGCGAGGACATGGAACAGGCCCAGCTGGCGATGCTGCTGCGCCTGGCCCAGCTGGAGGCGGCCGGCACCCTGTTGGAGGCCGGTGGGCAGAGGTCGGTGCAGAACTGGCTGATCCACTCGGTGGGGATGGTCCCCGTTGAGGCCAACGGGCGCGCCGAGCTGGCGCGCCGCCTGTTCGCCCGGGAGTTGCCCGCCACCCGGGAAGGCTTGGACTCTGGGTTGTTGTCGATTGGGGAGGCGGTGGCGGTGTGCCGGGCCGCTGAGAGGGCGGTCAAGGCGCGCAACACCGGCCGCCACCCCGATGCCGGGGAGTTTCGGCGGATGATGGAGGCCGGGATCGTGGCCGCTAAGGCTAAGGAGCCGGCGATGTCGACCTCCCACATCGCCCGGCTGGGTCGGGAGCTGTTGGCCCAGTACAACCCGGCTGTGGTGGAAGAGCAGTACCAGGCTGCCTTCGATGGCCGGGGTGCGCGTTTGGTGCGTACCTTTGATGCGACCTTCATGGTCGAGCTGTGGGGTCCGAGTGAGCACGCCGAGGAGATCCAGCGTGAGCTCAAGGCCCACGAGGTGGACTATGACCCCGAGAGGCTGCACGTGTCGGCTTCGGAGCGGATGTATGACGCGTTCATGAACCTGGTCCGCTCCGCCCACAACCCCACCAACCCCGGCGAGGGCGCCGAAGGTGCCCAGGGCGGGGACGCTGAGGGTGCCCAGGGTGCTGGGGAGGGCAAGGGCGGCACGGGTCGCAAGCGTGCTGCGGTGGCGATGATCAACATCATGGTGCCCCTGCCCACCTTCCTCGGCCTCCAAGGTGAGGGTGAGGGTGCGGGTCCGGCGGTGACGCAGGATGGGCAGGTGGTCTCTATGGCCGCGATCCGTGCCCTGGCCCCCAACAGTGTGCTGCGCCGGATGATCACCTCCCCGAAGGGGGAGACGGTGTTGGACGTGGGCCGTACCCAGCGCAACGCCACGGGCGCTCTGCGGGATGCGGGGATGTTCGGTCATACCACCTGCGCTTGGTACCAGGGGTGCAACACCCCGGCCAGCGACTCCGAGGCTGACCACAAGAGGAGTTTCTCGGCCGGCGGGTCCACGAGCGCGGACAATATTCAGCCGCTGTGCTCGGACCATAACCGGCTCAAGTACCGCAGGGAGACCAATCCGGAGCAGTCCGTCTGGCAGGGCCGCCCCTCCCACCGCAACCGGAACAACAACAACGACAAGGGTGGGGGCAAGGATCAGGACGGGGACCCCGACCCAGAGCCAGCCCTCACACCCACCCCCACACCTGAGGAGCGGTAACCCCCGCCCAGGCCCTACCGGCCCACGCCCCCACACCCTGATGGCCTGGCGCCCTGGAGCCCTCCCGGGAGGGTTCGCCGCACACCATGACCGGCCGTGACACCCCCAGGCGTCAACGCTCCGGCGGCGTGGCAGGCATCGGCCCCCAGGCCGACCGGGGTCCGCAGCTCAGAATGACCGGCCGCGACACCCGACCCGTCAAAGCTCCGGCGGCGTGGCAGGCATCGGCCGCCAGGCCGACCGGGGTTGCCCGGCCGAAGGCCGGGACCGCTCGGACCTCAACCACCCGTCCCCCTTTCCCGATAGCCGCCAAACCGCCGTCGCAGCGGAGCGGGTCAAGGTGGAGCGCCAATGACGCGCGAAGCGCTCGATGGCGACGACCTTGAGGCGCGTAGCGGAGACGGCCACAATCGGGCGGCGGGAAAGGAGGGAACCCCAACCCAGAGCAGGCACCCCAGCCCAGGGAGGGAGCCCCAACCCAGAGCAGGCACCCCAGCCCAGAGAGGGAACCCCAACCAGCAAGAGGCCCTGCGTGTGTGATCTACGCACAGACCGGCGCCACCAAGGGGCCGGGATTCCGCGGGGGTACCGGCGACGGGGGCTGGGTACGGTTCGGCTATGGCCAAACCGTACAGTGACGCCCTCATGGCCGACGGTCCACTCCTGTTCGTCTCCGGACAGTCCCCGGAAGCCCCCGACGGCGGTGTCGCGGGCGACGCGGGGGGACAGACCCGGCAGATCTTCCGGAGCATGGAGGCCATCCTGGCCCGGCACGGGGCCGAACTCCGCCACGTGGTGAAACTGACCTACTACCTGCGCCATATCGCCGACCTGGACGAGTTCCGCTCGGCCCTCCTGGACTGCCTGCCGGAGGGGCACCGGCCGGCGGCGAGCCTGGTGGAGGTGAGCGGACTGGTCAACCCGCGCTTCCTGGTGGAGATCGACGCCATCGCCTGCCTGCCCCGGAGCAACGGTTGAGCACCGCCGAACCCCCGCTCCTGGAACGCTTCGCCGCGCACCTCACCGGAGAGCTGGGCAGGTCTCCGCACACTGTGCGCGGGTACCTCTCCGATCTCAGGTCCCTCCTCGACCATCTCGACGGACACGGCCGTTCCGAAGCTGACCTGGACGTTCCCCTGGTCCGCTCCTGGCTCTCACGCGCCCGCGAAGCCGGGGTGAGCCGCTCCACCATCGCCCGCCGGGTGGCGGCGGTCCGCGCCCTCACCCGCTACCTGCACCGCGAGGGGGTCCTGGACACCGACCCCGGGCCCCGGCTGGCCACCCCCAGTCAGCAGCGCGCCCTGCCCGCGGTCCTGAACGAGGAACAGGCCCGGGCCGCCCTGGAGGGGGCCGAACCCGAGACCCCGGTGGAGCTGCGCCGCCACGCAGTAGTGGAGCTGCTCTACGCCACCGGAATCCGGGTCGCCGAACTGTGCGCCCTGGACCTGGCCGACCTCGACCGTTCCCGGGACACCGTCCGGGTCCTGGGTAAGGGGGACAAGGAGCGCACCGTCCCGGTGGGTGCCCCGGCCCTGGAGGCCTTGGACGCCTGGATTACCGGGGGACGCCCCGAACTCACCTCCCGGTCCAGCGGGCTGGCGCTCTTCCTGGGGGCGCGTGGCGGCCGTCTGGGGGTGCGCCAGGCCCGGGAGGACGTGCACGCCCACCTGCGTGCGGCCGGTGTGGACGGTGCTCCGCACGGTCTGCGGCACAGCGCGGCCACCCACCTGTTGAACGGGGGAGCGGACCTGCGCAGCGTGCAGGAGTTCCTGGGCCATTCCAGCCCGCGCAGCACCCAGATCTACACGCACGTGTCCGTGGACCGCCTGCGCTCGGCCTACCAGCAGGCCCACCCCCGAGCCTGACCAGCCTTCGGGCCGGGTCTACTGAACAGTCTCAAGGCCCGGCCCGCAGCTTTCCGGCACCGCTCAGTCCGCCAGGTCCGGGTACAGCTCTTCGTAGGGGACGTTGGGGGTCTGGAACGGATCCGCGTCCGTCGTCTCCGCCGAGCAGTCGGAGCTGAGGATCGGGACGTACCGGCCGGTGACTCGGCCGTCCAGCTCCTCCAGGTATTCGAGTTCCCCGCTTCCGGTCGGACTTTCAGTGACTCGGAACAGGTGCTCCCGGACTTCCGAGGCCAGGGTGTCCTCGTCACCCGGGGAGTCGCCGAGCAGCGTCGCGCGGACCGCGATCGTGGCCGCGTCGTAGTAGATCAGGCTGTAGTCGTCGTGGAAGTCCTCGGACGGGGAGGTGCCCAGCGTTTCCTCCATGGCCGACGTGTAACCGCCGAATCCCACTGGGCTGTCCGCGTCCTCGTCAAACCAGGCGGGATCGAAGGCGCTGGCTTGGACGAGGCGGTAGTGCTCCGAGGCCGGGTCGTCGGTGGGGTCGCACTGCTTCGTGGAGTAGGTCTCCTCCAGACCCGGCAGCAGACCGAGCTCCATGGCGAACACCGTGAGCGGGGGGCGTTCCCCGTCTCCGCACCGGTAGTCGTGCGCTGCGGCCAGGAAGTCCTCAAGGTCGGAGTGCCTTCCGGCGAAGAACACCGCGTTGGTATCCGCGTCACGGCAGATCTCTGCGGCTAGGTGGCCGAAATCGAACTGCTCCCCCTCCTCGCCGGCGAACCCCCTGTAGCTCAGCTCACCCGGGGAGAGGTAGGGGTCGAGGTACCGGCTGAACTGTTCGGCCAGGTCTCTGGAGAAGGTGTCTCCCTCATTGCTGTCGGTGAGCAGCCGGCCCCTGACCGGTTCCTGCTCCGACTCGGCATTCCGGTCCAGGTGGTCGCGGAGCGCCGCCGCGAAGTCCTCGTTATTGGGAGCCGCTCGGATGAGTCCGGGCGAGTTCTCGTGGTTGATCGTGGTCGAGGTCGAGGAGCTCGCGATCATGGGAATGCCGATGTCGGACAACTCCCGCGCGGTTTCCTCGGTTTGGGTGGTGGTCGAGGACTGCCCGATGACCAGGGAGAGGGGGATATCGTCGTGGACCATCGATTCGAGGTTGTTGACGACCGCCCCGGTCCCTTGCTGCACGCTTCCCTCGTTGGCCAGGTAGAGCTGGAAGACCGCCCGTCCCCCTGATGCGCGCTCCACGCCGGATTCGGTCTCCGTGAAGCCGTTCAGTTGCATCAGCGCTGAGTAGGCTCCCCCGACGGCGCTGGTGATCTGATCATCGCTCAAGTCCGCGTTCTCGATCTTGGAGAACGAGCCCATGATCACTATTCGGAAGGCCTGGGCGTTGCCTTGGGAGGCGGCGATCTCCTCGACCTCGGTGTTCATGCTGTGAATCCGGTTGGTGATACCTCCGATCCCCGACTCGAAAGAATGGGACCCGTCGTTGACGCCGACGCATTCACCTCGGATCTGCTGCAGGCCCGTTCCGCAGACCAGCCGGGGCCAACCGACCACGACCCCGAGCGCCGTACTGACGAGAACCAAAGACGTCAAGACGGCCGTGACGGCCCGGGCCCGCCTGAACCGCCGCCGCTGTCTCGGTGAGCCGATCCTGCGGACGAGCTCGGACCGGGTGATCGGGAACGTGAGGTCGCTGATGGAGGAGCGGCTCTGTTCCATGTCTCCTCCTACTCAGAAGTCCGTTTTGGCGTCGCGCGGGTTCACCGGGCGCCCCAAGGCGATGTTCTCGTGAAAATCAGCCTCGGACTGGAACGGGCTGCTGTCTTCGCAATCGGTGCCCAGTTCGTGGAATGCGGAGCGCACGCGCAGGTGTACGTCTCTGGTGTACATACTCTCGAAGGGGTCTTCGATGACCCATCTTCCGGAGACGACACGGAGGATCTTCGATATCCGGCTGCCCAGGGAAAACCTGCCGGAACGGAGGGGGCCCCGGTTGCGGACCAGGAATTCGTACCGCTGAAGCGGGGTGAAGTCCTCCGCTTCGGGGTCGTCGATCGGCGGCTGCGGTACCGACGTGCTGTGACGGATGAGGTCGAGCACCTCGGACTCGCGGCCCGGCAGGTCGAGCAGCGCGTCGAGTGCCCGGCACACCGCCATGAGGTCGCCGGAGCCGAGCGTGTAGTAGTACCAGTTGGGTGTATGGCCGCTCGCCCCCCAGTCGGAGTGCCTCGCGAGCCGGTCGAACGCTTGGGTGCGGTCGCAGCGCAGCCATGTCGGTTCCTTCTGCCAGCGGCGCAGCAGTAACCGCATCAGTAGCGCCCGTGCGGAGCGCGCGGCCCCGGTGTTCTCGTTCCAGGCCAGCCAACGGCGGTCGTCGAGTCCGACCAGGTCATCGTGGAGGTCGTAGGCGTCGATGAGGTGGTCGACGTCCTGGAGGTCCTTGGCCAGCGAGCAGATCGTCAACGCTTCGAGTGTGCGGCTCTCGACGGCGAGCTCCGAGTGTTTGAGCAGGGCCCTGACGAGGGTGTCACAGAGGTGTTCCTCCAGTGTCGGCGCGTCCTCGGCGCCGCCGTGCCTCCGCCGGAGCAGGTACTGGAGTCCGTTGTGGGCGCTTAGTTCGTGGATCGCCTGGTCCTGCAGCAGGTTGTTGGTGGCTTCCACGTATCCCCCGGTGAGCCCGAAGATGAGCTCGGGGAAGTGGTCGTCTATGCGGTGCGGTTTACTTTCCGCCAGCTCGCGGACTTCGGTGAGGGTGAAGTCCGGGGCCGGGATCGACTTCGCCCTGGTTTGGAACGACGTCTCGGGGGTGCTGCTCACCAGGAGCAGCGGTGTCCGGCCGACCCTTTCGTGCGCGGTCGACGACTTGGCTGCCTGGAAGAGCGCGAGCAGCCCGCCGCCGCTGATGGCCGGCTGCTTCAAGGCCTCGACGTCGTCCAGGAAGACGATGCGGCGGTACTGGTCGGCGTCTCCGGCCTGATCACGCAGATCGGCGAGGAACGCGTGGACCAGCCACTCGTTGTGGCTGGTCTGAATCCTCCACTCGGTTTCGTGGTCCCACCCTGCCCGGTCCGTCCCGGCGTCGTCCGGATAGGGGTTGATGAGCGAGCCCCAGGCCCGGGTCGTGAACCACTGCTTCGCGGCGGCATCGGGCTTCCAGGTCGTCAGCGGGAGGGCGAGACGGACCGGACGCGCCGTGCCGACGTGGAACTTGAGGAAGACCAGTTTGACTTCGACGGCCATGCTGACGGAGGTGCGCGGTCCGCCGCGGCGCTCGAGCCGGGTCCTGCGGTCGGCACGTATCGCCCGTCTCCAGTGCCTGACGAGATCCGGCCATGCCCTGGAGTAGTCACTGTTCGGGGTGAGGTCGCTCTGTATCGCGGTGAGTACCAGGTCCAGCCGCGGAAAGCGGCAACGCGGCAGCCCCGGGATCTTGGTGCTCAACTGGTCCCGGAGCTCGCGGAAAAGGTCCGGAACGGTCTCCGGGCGGTATTCGTTGCAGTTGACGAAGGCGGTCGGGGTGACCAGGCGAAGTATCTCTTTGGCCTGGGTGAGCAGGGTGGTCTTGCCGCTCCCGGAAGGGCCGAAGACGGTGAGGTTCCCGAACTGGTCGGACTTGTCCCGGCAATGGTCGAGGATTTCATCCAGGGGACGGTCGCGAAGAATGGTCGCTCCGGAGACGTCGACCTGGGTGAACATGGGACGCAACTTCATCTGGGGGGATCTCCTGGATTCGGTTTCTATCGAGAGTACTCGACGGCGACATGATGCGCAGG
Source organism: Nocardiopsis oceani (assembly GCF_054777395.1). Lineage (NCBI taxonomy): Bacteria > Bacillati > Actinomycetota > Actinomycetes > Streptosporangiales > Nocardiopsidaceae > Nocardiopsis > Nocardiopsis oceani. Next base: position 65,698 of record NZ_BAAHAR010000045.1, on the reverse strand, counting down.
GAGGTTTCGCGGGATCATGTGCTTTGGCTCCGAAGGCCTTTCGTTGAAGAAGAGTGATCACGTCACTCCGGTGTGTTCATCCATTCTGTATTGACGCTGGTCGGGGAACCTTTTATGCGGTGATTCCCGAAGTGGGAACAGTCGGACCTCGCCCTGGCCCAGCAGGGAGAGCGGGTCGAGGTAGGTGGTGCCGCGGATCAGGCCCCAGTGGAGGCAGGGGCGGTCGGTGCAGTGCCGGGGTTCGGTGGCGAGGGTGCCGATGGGGTCGTCGGTGACCGGGTCGCCCCGGGCAACGGAGGCCTCCACCGGCAGATAGGTGGTGTGCAGCTCCCCGTGCGCGACGCTCACCACCCCCACACCGGCCACCCGGCCCGCGAAGCGGACACGGCCCGGGCCGGCCGCGTACACCGGCTGTTCCGGCTCGGCCGCGAGGTCCACGCCCAGGTGTCCCGCGAGCCAGCGCTGCTCCGGCGGGTCGAAGCGGCGCAGCACCTGGACGGGCGGGTCCACCGGCCAGCGCCACGAGGTGCCGGGGGAAGGAGCGGAAAGCGTGATTCGGTGCGGAAAAAGAGGGAACAGCAGGAGCGAGAGCGACAGCAGGAGGTGCCAGATGCGGCGGTGTCTCATGTATTCAGAGTGCGCGGCCCCGGCGTGCTCCGCCAGACCGCCGGTGAACCTGTGGACAACCTCCGCGCGCTGCCCCCCGAGCCTCACCGGAGGGCCCTTCGACTGATCCCCGGCCGCTCGGCGATCCCCCTGGACACAAGGCCGTTCCGGGGTGTGTCCAAGGGAGGATAGAATCATCTGTGGCCCGGAAGGGCCGACCCACAATACGCACGCCCACGCGCCTCCTCCGGGAGGGGTCGCACCCACGGTCCACACCGCCTCGGCGGGTGGCGGTACGGCCGGGGCGTCAGGATCAACCGACGGCGGAGAAGTCATCCGCCACCGCAAGGAGGACCTAGTCATGGCCACAGTCGTGACGATTCGCCAGCTCCTGGAGAGCGGCGTTCACTTCGGGCACCAGACGCGTCGCTGGAACCCGAAGATGAAGCGCTTCATCTTCACCGAGCGCAACGGCATCTACATCATCGACCTCCAGAAGTCGCTGGCGTACATCGACCGCGCCTACGAGTTCGTCAAGCAGACGGTCGCCCACGGTGGCACCATCCTGTTCGTCGGCACGAAGAAGCAGGCGCAGGAGGCCATTGACGAGCAGGCCCGCCGCGTGGGCATGCCCTACGTCAACCAGCGCTGGCTGGGCGGCATGCTCACCAACTTCTCCACCGTGCACAAGCGGCTCCAGCGCCTCAAGGAGCTGGAGGAGATCGACTTCGACGACGTCGCCGGCTCCACGCTCACGAAGAAGGAGCTGCTGAACCTTCGCCGTGAGAAGGACAAGCTCGAGCGCACCCTCGGCGGTATCCGCGACATGGCCCGCGTGCCCAGCGCGGTCTGGATCGTGGACACCAAGAAGGAGCACATCGCGATCAGCGAGGCTCGCAAGCTGAACATCCCGGTCGTCGCGATCCTCGACACCAACTGCGACCCGGACGAGGTCGACTACCCGATCCCGGGCAACGACGACGCCATCCGCAGCGTCAGCCTGCTCACCCGCGTCGTCGCCGACGCCGTCGCCGACGGTCTCCTGGTCCGTTCCGGTGCCTCCGGCGCGACCGAGGAGAAGGCCGCCGAGGAGCCCTTGGCCGAGTGGGAGCGCGAGCTCCTCGAGGGCAAGAGCGAGACGGCGACCGCCGAGGCCGTCGAGACCGCCGCCGAGCAGGCCCCGGACGAGACCCCGACCGTTGCCCCGGCCGACGAGGTCGCCGCCGAGGCTCCGGCCGAGGTCACCTCCGAGGACTCCCCGGTGGACGCCCCCGAGCAGGCTCCGGCCGCCGCGGACGCCGCCGAGGCCGTCAAGGCTGACAACGCCGACGAGGCCAAGGCCAGCGAGTAGTCAGCGGCCTCGGACGCCGCCAGCTGTGTGCCGCCTCGCCCCTAGTGGGCGGGGCGGCCCGCGCGGTGCATACCCGGGCCGCTCCACTTCTTCCAGATCAGACTTCACTCAAGGGAATCCGAGAACAGTCATGGCGAACTTCACCGCCGCGGACGTCAAGAAGCTGCGCGACGCGACTGGCGCCGGCATGATGGACTGCAAGAAGGCCCTGAACGAGGCCGACGGCGACTACGACAAGGCCGTTGAGGCCCTGCGGATCAAGGGCGCCAAGTCCGTCGACAAGCGCGCGGACCGCACCGCCGCCCAGGGCATGGTCGTCCTCAAGAAGGAGGGCGAGGGCAAGGCCACCCTCGTCGAGCTCCGCTGCGAGACCGACTTCGTCGCCAAGAACGAGCAGTTCATCGAGCTGGCCAACCAGGTCGCCGACTTCGTCGCCGCGCAGGACAGCGACGACCTCGCCGTCGTCGCCGCCGCCGAGATCGAGTCGGGCAAGAGCCTCCAGGCCTTCATCGAGGGCAAGAGCGCCATCATCGGCGAGAAGCTCGAGCTCGGTCGGATCGCCAAGTTCGAGGGCGCCTACGTCGCCTCCTACCTGCACAAGTCCGACCCGGACCTGCCCCCGAGCATGGGCGTCCTGGTCGAGCTCGACCAGGTCAACGAAGAGGTCGGCAAGGACCTCGCCCAGCAGATCGCCGCCCTGGCGCCCAAGTACGTCAGCAAGGACGAGGTCCCCGAGGACGTGGTCGCCAACGAGCGCCGCATCGCCGAGGAGACCACCCGCGGCGAGGGCAAGCCCGAGCAGGCGATCCCCAAGATCGTGGAGGGCCGCCTCAACGGTTACTTCAAGGAAGTGACCCTCCTCGGGCAGCCGTTTGTGAAGGACAACAAGCAGACGGTCCAGAAGGTCGTCGACGCGGCCGGCGTGAACGTCAAGCGCTTCGTCCGCTTCAAGGTCGGCCAGGCCTAGGACTTTGACATGATGGAGGTGCCGGGGAGACTTCTCTCCCCGGCACCTTCGGTGGATATGGGCGGGTTCGGGCGGCAGCGTGTCCCCGACTGCCCACAGCAGGAGCACTCGGGGGACCCTGTGCCACTCGGGGACAACAAGGGAGGCCGCAGGCCGTGTCGGAGAACGAAGCCATGACCACCGGACCCGCCATGCACGATTCCGGTTGGAAACGTGTCATGCTCAAGCTCTCGGGGGAGGCGTTCGCGGGCGACGGCGGTCTCGGGATCGAGCCCGAGGTCATCCAGTACCTGGGCGAGTCGATCGCCGAAGCGGTCTCCGAGGGCATCGAGGTCGCCGTCGTCGTCGGCGGCGGCAACATGTTCCGCGGCGCGCAGCTCACCGAAGGCGGGATCGAGCGCGGCCGCGCCGACTACATGGGGATGCTCGGCACCGTCATCAACTGCCTCGCCCTCCAGGACTTCCTGGAGCGCCTTGGCGTGGACACGCGCGTGCAGACCGCGATCCACATGAGCCAGGTCGCCGAGGCCTACATTCCGCGCCGGGCCGTCCGACACCTGGAGAAGGGCCGCGTCGTCATCTTCGGTGCCGGTCTGGGCGCGCCTTTCTTCTCGACCGACACCACCGCCGCCCAGCGCGCGCTGGAGATCGGCGCGCAGGCGGTCCTCAAGGGCACCCAGGTCGACGGTGTCTACGACGCCGACCCGCAGCGCAACCCGGACGCGGTCAAGTTCGACAAGCTCAACTACAACGAGGTCCTCACCCGCGGCCTCAAGGTCATGGACGCCACGGCCGTCAGCCTCTGCATGGACAACGGGCTGCCCATCGTCGTCTTCGACCTCATGAGCCAGGGCAACATCCTGCGCGCCGTCCGCGGTGAGAAGATCGGCACCATCGTCGGTCCGAGCTCCGCCTAACCGGCGGAGGGCCAGGCCGAGCCACAAAGCCACGAACACCCAGCCGAGAATCCGGGAGCGCCCACAATGATCGAAGAAACCCTCCTTGAGGCCGACGAGAAGATGGAGAAGGCCGTGACCGTGGCGAAGGAGGACTTCGCGACGATCCGAACCGGCCGTCCCACCCCGGCTACCTTCAACAAGATCACCGTCGAGTACTACGGTTCGCGCACGCCGCTCAACCAGTTGGCCTCCTTCTCGGTGCCCGAGCCGCGGATGGTCGTCATCTCCCCCTTCGACGTCAGCGCGCGTACCGAGATCATCAACGCGATCCGCAACAGCGACCTGGGTGTGAACCCCTCCGACGACGGCCAGGTCATCCGCGTGGTCTTCCCGGACCTGTCCGAGGAGCGCCGCAAGGAGTACGTGAAGGTCGCCCGCACCAAGGCCGAGGACGCCAAGGTGTCGATCCGGAACGTGCGCCGTCGCGCCAAGGACAGCTTCGAGAAGGCCGTCAAGGCCGGTGACCTCGGTGAGGACGAGGCGCACCGCGCCCAGACCGAGCTCGACGAGATGTCCCAGAAGTACGTCGCCGCCATCGATGAGCTGTTGAAGCACAAGGAATCGGATCTTCTCGAGGTTTAGCCGGTGACCAATCCTTCCAACGGCTCCGGAGGCGATGACCACTCGCCGGAGCACAGACCCGACGACAGCCCTCCGTCCGGGGCGGACACCGCCGATCCGGACACGGCGGCCGGTCAGCGCTTCGTGCTGCACAAGCCCGGGGGTGAGCCGGTCAAGACCGGACGCAACCTCCCGGTAGCCATCGCCAGCGGGTGCGTTCTGGGCGCCCTCGTCTTCTTCTCGGTCTTCCCCTGGCCACAGCTGTTCACGATCATCACGTCCCTGGGTGTGCTGATCGGGCTCCGCGAGCTCAACCGCGCCTTCAGCGGCAAGGGCACGACCCTCGCCGTGGTCCCGTTGGCCGTGGGCGGCGTGGCGATGCAGGCCGGAGCCTATTTCGGGGGCGCGGAGTGGTTGTTGGGCATCACCGCCCTCACCGCGATCGTCTGCCTGGTCTGGCGGTTGCGCGGCGGGGCGGAGGGGTTCGTCGCCGACGCGTCGGCGAACCTGTTCACCCTCGTGTACCTGCCGTTCCTGCTGGCCACGTGGATGCTGCTTATCGCGCACCCCGAGGACGGCCAGTACCGGCTCGTCGTGTTCATCGTGGTGACGATCTCCAGCGACATCGGCGGTTACTTCGCCGGGATCCTGCTGGGCCGGCACAAGATGACGCCGGTGATCAGCCCGAACAAGACCTGGGAGGGCTTCGGCGGCTCCGTGGTGGCCTGTGCCGTCGCGGGCGCGCTGTGCGTGACCCTGCTGCTGGACGGCCCTTGGTGGGTCGGCGTGGTCCTGGGCCTGGCCGTCGTTCTGGCCGCGACGGTCGGCGACCTCATCGAGTCGCTCTTCAAGCGCGACCTGGGGGTCAAGGACATGGGCCGGTTCATGCCGGGCCACGGCGGGCTGATGGACCGCTTGGACTCGCTCCTTATCGCGGGCCCCGTGGTCTGGATCGTGCTGAGCCTCCTCCTCCCCTAAGGGGTTCGGCAGGCCCTCGGCCTCGTGGCACCCAGCGATCGGCTGGACGCCACGAGACCGGGGGCCTTCGCCGTGTCCGGGGGCGGGGGATGTCAACGACGGGCCCAGGTCGATACGCTCGTCGGGTGGATGAACCGCTGATCGAACGAATGCGCGAGTACGGCGAGACGATCTTCGCCGAGATGACGCGCCTGGCCGTCGAGACCGAGTCCGTCAACCTGGGGCAGGGTTTCCCCGACACCGACGGGCCCCGTTCCCTCCTCGAGGGCGCGACCCGGCACATCATGGAGGGGGTGAACCAGTACCCGCCCGGACCGGGACGCCCCGAGCTGCGCCAAGCGGTGAGCCGGTACCGTGCCCGCCACTACGGGCTGGACTTCGACCCGGAGACCGAGGTGTACGTGACCGTCGGCGCGACCGCCGGGATCGCCGCGTCACTTCTGGCCTTCGTGGAGCGCGGGGACGAGGTGGTCGTCTTCGAGCCGATGTACGACTCCTACGCTGCCATGATCTCCCTGGCCGGCGGTGTGCGCCGTTCAGTGGCGCTGCGCAGCGATCCGTCGAGCGGCCGCTTCACCTTCGACCCGGCCGAACTGCGCGCCGCCGTCACGCCGCGCACCAGGCTGATCATGGTGAACACCCCGCACAACCCCACCGGTGCGGTGTTCACCGCCGCCGAACTGGAGGAGATCGCCCAGGTGTGCCGCGAGCACGACCTGATCGCGGTCACCGACGAGGTGTACGAGTTCCTCACCTTCGACGGCCGCCCGCACGTGCCGTTGGCGACGCTGCCGGGCATGCGGGACCGGACGCTGTCGATCTCCTCGGTGGGCAAGACCTTCGCCGTGACCGCGTGGAAGACCGGTTGGGTCACCGGCCCCGAACCACTGGTCAAGGCCGTGCGTACGGTCAACCAGTTCCTCACCTTCTCCGCGAACGGCGCCCTCCAGCTGGCGATCGCTGACGCGCTCGACCACGAGGAGGAGTGGGTCCGGGAACAGTGCCGCTCACTCCAGGGCAAGCGCGACCGGCTCGCGGAGGGCCTGACAGCCGCCGGGTTCGACGTGAACCTGTGCGAGGGGACCTACTTCCTGATGGCCGACATCCGGCCGCTGGGGTACCTGGACTGCGAGGACGTCGCCCGCGCCCTGCCCGCGGAAGCGGGGGTGGCCGCGGTGCCCGCCAAGGTGTTCTACGACCACGAGGAGGAGGGGCGGCACCTGCTGCGCTTCGCCTTCTGCAAGCAGGACGAGGTCCTCGACGAGGCGGTCCAGCGCCTGACCGACTGGCACAAGCGCCAGGGCTGAGCCCGTGGAGGACCGAACCTCGGGGAAACCGCGCGCGAGGCCGGTCCAAGGGACGTTCAGGCCTTCTGCTGGGCGGGTCCGAGTTTACGGACGGCCGGGATCGGTGCTGGGAGACGGTCGTCCCCGGAGCCCTCGCTTTCGCTGCCGTCTCCGTTGACCTGGGCGGTCAGGCGTGCGGAGGCGTCGGGGACGAAGGGCTCCAACAGCCGGGCCAGCGTCCGGCAGGTCGCGACCAGTTCGGCCAGGACACCGTCCAGGACCTCCGGGCCCGCTCCCTCCTTCCGCTCGGCGCGGGCGAGGGTCCACGGGGCCCGCTCCTCCACGTACCGGTTTCCCTCGTCGGCGAGCTCGACGACAGCGCCGGTCGCCGCTCGCAGGTCGAAGGCGTGCAGGGCCGCGGCCAGCCGCTGTTCGGCCCGGGCCCGGGCCGGTGCTTGGATGCCACCTCCTTGTGGCGCGGATGGCACCGCTCCGGAACGGTAGCGGTGCACCATGGCGACGGTCCGGTTCACCAGGTTGCCGATGTTGTCGGCCAGGTCCTCGTCGTGCCGGGTGACCAGGCGGGGTTCGGTGTAGTCGGTGTCGCCGGAGCGTCCCACGTCGCGCAGCAGCCACCAGCGCAGCGCGTCGGTGCCGAACCGGTCGGCGATCTCTGCGGGGTCTGCCGCGTTGCCAGCGGACTTGCTGATCTTCTCCCCGCCGGCGGTCAGGTACTCGTGTACGAGGACGGTGCTGGGCGGCCGGATCCCGGCGGACAGCAGCATCGCGGGCCAGTACACGGCGTGGAACCGGAGGATCCCCTTGCCGATGACGTGCACGCGCTCATCGGCGCCGGTCCACCAGTGGTCGAAACCGGCGGGGTCGGTGCCGTACCCCGGGCCGGTGATGTAGTTGGCGAGTGCGTCGTACCAGACGTAGACGACCTGCCCCGGGTCGCCGGGTACCGGGATGCCCCAGCCAGCGCGCCAGGTCGGTGCTGCGGGAGACGGTGAAGTCCTCCAGCCCCGACTCGATGAAGGCGAGCACCTCCCGCCTGCGGAAGTCTGGTTCGACGAGCAGCTCACCGGAGCTGACGAGCGCGTGCAGCCGCTCCTGGTACCTGCTGAGCCGGAAGAACCAGTTCTCCTCGGACACCTCCTCGGGGGCGGTGCGGTGCTCCGGACACAGCCCGTCGTGCAGCTCGGCGGGCGAGTAGAACTGTTCGCACCCGGTGCAGTACCGGCCCGTGTAGCTCCGGAGGTAGAGGTCGCCGCGCTCGGCACAGGTCTTCCAGAGCTGTTCGACGCCGGGCCGGTGGCGCGGGTCGAAGGCGGTGCGGACCGAGTCGTCGAACGACAGGCTCAGCGGCCCGGCGAGGTCGAGGAAGCGACGGGAGACCCGGTCGACGTATTCGGGGGTGCTGACCCCTTCGGCGCGTGCGCTGAGCACGTTCTTGAGGGCGTTGTCGTCGCTGCCGGTCTGGGCGCGGACCTCGTCCCCGCGCTGCCGCCGGTGCCGGGCGAGGGCGTCGGCCTGGACCAGTTCCAGGGCGTGGCCGATGTGCGGGGCGCCGTTGACGTACGGAATGGCGGTGGTGACGTAGTAGCGGCTGATGGGCGGGCCTCTCCGGCCCCGCCGGGCCACCTGCCTGGGAAGACCCTTTGGGGCCTTCCGCGGACAGGGGTTCAGCGCACGCAGTGAAGGCCGGATGACATCATCATCCGGCTCATCATGGCGACGGTGCGCGACTGCTGCATAGCCGCACTCTAACCCGTTCGGGTCATGGTGTGGGGATCTTTTTCCCCCTTGCCCTGGAGTCCATGACATCGATGAGGCGCTGCTCGGCGTCCGGTCCTGCGCAACCCTGCCCGGTCAGCGGGCTTGCTGGCCGCCCGGCATCAGCCGCTCGTCGGCGCCGGGCGGACGGTGAGGATCTGCTGGGCCGTGCCGACCGGCCCGGTCACATCGTGCAGAACGGAGTCGGTCAGCCCTTGCCCGTTGGCACCGAACGTGACAGTGGTGTCCAGGCCGGTCCAGCCGCCCTCGGGCTGGCGGTACAGGTGGACGGTCAGATCCAGGTTGGGGAACATCCACTCGGTGGGCGACTCGCGCACGGCGATGCCGTTGGCAGTGTCCACGTACCTGATGAAGGCGGCCGCCGGACCGGTGGTCTCCCCGGCGACCAGGTCGAGCGGACTGCGGATCCAGGCGCTGGCACGGCCCGGCCGGGGTTCCCCGAGCGGGCGCACTTCGAGGGAGTCGATGTAGCCGCCCGGCCACACCAGGCCCATCTCCCACGGGGAGAGCTCTTCGGGAGGGGTGAGGGGTGCCGGTGCGCCGCCCGCCACCGCGCCGGTGTCCCAGGTGGCGAGGTACCAGGCACGGGCACGTACCGCCGTGCGGCCCGCGATGAGCACGGTGGCCTCGACCAATTGGATGGTGCGGCCCGGCCGGACCGTCTCCACCCGGACCTCGCACTCCTCCATGCCCAGCCGCCCCAGGATGTCGAAGCTGATCCGGCCGAGCACCATGCCGGGGTTCTTCTCCGAGGCCGCATGGCGCTCGATGGCGTGCGTGATCAGACCGCCCAACGGGCTGAAGTGCTGCTCGTCGGGGGCCCACGCGCCGCCGGTGTGCACGGTGGGCTTGAAGCGGTGCTCGTCGATGCGCTCGTAGTAGCAGTCGCGGGCGCTGGTGTCGGTGTCCACGTCGGTGCTCCTCCCAGAGTGAGAGCCACAGGCTAACGAGTGCGGCGGGGCGGACGGCGCACGCCCCCGACGGTCCGCACCCGCAGCCCGCGGACACGGTGTGTCCGGGATGAAGCGGACGAACAGCCCGCGGGCCCCGGAGACAGGAGCTCCAGGGGCCCGCTTGACGACGGTCCTACTTCCACAAGGCGGCTATCGCTGCGGTTCGAACCAGACCGCACCGAGCGGGGGCAGGGTGATCTCCGCCGAGTACGGCTGGCCGTGCCACTCCGACTCCTCCGCCTTGACAACGGAGGGCGCCTCGTACCCTGAACCGCCGAAGCGCGGCTCATCCGAGTTGAGCACCGCCGTCCACCGGCCCTCGTACGGCAGGCCGATGCGCCAGCCCGGCCTCGGCACCGGGGAGAAGTTCACCGCGCAGGCGAGCACCGAACCGTCCTCCCCGTGCCGCAGGTAGCTCAGGGTGTTGCCCTGGTAGTCACCGCCGTCCAGCCAGCGGAAACCGGCGGGATCGGTGTCCAAGGACCACAGCGCCTGGCGCGGCCGGTAGCTGTCGTTGAGCGCCTTGACGAGCCGCTGCGTTCCGGCGTGGTGGTCGAACTGCAGCAGCCACCACGGCACCCCGGCCTCGTGCGACCACTCGTCGCCCTGCGCGATCTCCGCGCCCATGAACAGCAGCTGCTTCCCCGGATGCGACCACATGAACGACAGCAGCGCCCGCAGGGTCGCCGCGCGCTGCCACTCGTCACCCGGCGGCTTGTTGAACAGCGCCCCCTTGCCGTGCACCACCTCGTCGTGGGACAGCGGAAGCACGTAGTTCTCGCTGTACGCGTAGACCATCGAGAACGTGATGTCGTTGTGGTGGTACTCGCGGTGGACCGGCTCCTTCTTCACGTACTCCAGGGAGTCGTGCATCCACCCCATGTTCCACTTGAGCCCGAAACCGAGCCCGCCCAGGTCGACGGGTGTGGTCACACCCGTGTACGCCGTGGACTCCTCGGCGATCATCGCCACGTTCGGGTTGCGGCGGTACACCGTGGTGTTGAGCTCCTTGAGGAAGTCGATCGCCTCCAGGTTCTCCCGGCCGCCGAACATGTTCGGCTCCCACTGCCCCGAGTCCCTCGAGTAGTCGAGGTAGATCATCGAAGCGACGGCGTCCACCCGGAGACCGTCGATGTGGAACTCCTCGAACCAGTACAGGGCGTTGGCGACCAGGAAGTTCCGCACCTCGGTGCGCCCGTAGTTGAAGATGAGCGTCCCCCAGTCCGGGTGCTCACCTCGGCGGGGGTCCGGGTGCTCGTACAGCGCGGTGCCGTCGAACCGGGCCAGGGCCCACTCGTCCTTCGGGAAGTGCGCCGGGACCCAGTCGAGGAACACTCCGATCCCGGCCCGGTGCAGCGCGTCCACCAGGTACCGGAACTCGTCCGGGGTGCCGAACCGCGGCGTGGGCGCGTAGTAGGACGTGACCTGGTAACCCCAGGAACCGTCGAAGGGGTGGCCGGCCACCGGCAGGAGCTCCACGTGCGTGAAGCCCATGTCGCTGACGTACTCCACCAGCTGCTCGGACAGCTCCCGGTAACTCAGGCCGGGCCGCCAGGAACCCAGGTGCACCTCGTACACGCTCATCGGTGCGCGGTGCGGCTCCGTGCCCTTGCGCTCGGCCATCCACTCCTCGTCCGACCACACGTGCTCGGACACGGTGACCACCGACGCCGTGGCCGGGGGCACCTGGGTGCGCCGCGCCATCGGGTCGGCCTTGTCCCGCCAGCGCCCGTCGGCGCCGAGGATCTGGAACTTGTACAGGTCGCCGTCGCCCAGGCCGGGCACGAACAGCTCCCACACTCCGCTGGAACCGAGGCTGCGCATCGGGTGCGCGGTCCCGCTCCAGAAGTTGAAGTCGCCGACCACCCGTACCCCGCGCGCGTCCGGTGCCCAGACGGTGAAGCCCGTACCCGAAACCTCCCCCATGGGGCTGTCGGCCGCGGACACGTGGGCGCCGAGGACACGCCACAGCTCCTCATGGCGGCCCTCTCCGATGAGGTGCAGGTCCAGCTCGCCCAGGGTGGGTGCGGCCCGGTAGGCGTCGGCCCCGGCCAGCTCGGGGCCGTCCTCCTCGTAGCGGACCGCGATCCGGTAGTCGTCGGCCTTCTTCGCGAGCCGGGCGGCGAACACACCCCGGTGGCGGTGGGGGAGTGCGACCCGGCTGCCGTCCGGAAGTACAGCGTGTACCTCGATGGCACCGGGGCGGAGGACGCGCAGGTCGCGGCCGTGCAGGCCGAGGACGGAGTGCGGGTCGTGGTGCCAGCCGTCCACTACCCGGTCGAGCTCGGCGGTCAGTTCGGTGGAGAGCCGGGCCGTGGCCCTGGTGCGTTTCGCAGCGGGCTTCGCCGTTGACTTGGCGGCGGCCTGCCCCTTGGCCTTCTTCGCGGGCGCCTTCTTCGCGGGTGCCTTCTGCTTCGCCTGCTCCGCGGGCGCCTTCTTGGTGGCGGTCTTCTCCCGCACCGGCTTCTCCGCCGCTGGTTTCGCGGTCGCTTCGGCGCTCGCCGCTTCGGTTTGCGCGGATGTGTCGCTCTGACGCGGTGACAATGTGACTCCGTGATGGATTGTGGTGGTCGGGTGGCGGGGAGAGCGGTGCGGCGGCTGGAAGCGCGGGCGACAGGTACGGGCGGCCGCCGTGCGCGAACGGCGGCCGCCGGGTGACTCAGCCGGGTGCGGGCGGGACGGTGCCTGAAGAAACCGCTGCGCCCGATGAAACTGCCGGGCCCGCTGAGGTCCCTGTGGCGGCTGTGGCGATGGACTCCAGCGGCACGCGCAGCCAGTCCGGCCGGTTGCGGGCCTCGTACAGGACCTCGTAGACGGCCTTGTCGAACTCGAAGGCCCGCAGCACGGTCAGGTGCTTCTCCGGATCGGCGCCGCCGCCGTCGGCGTAACCGCGGCAGAACGCCTCCCGGTTGCGCCGAGCCCAGGCCCGCGCGGCCCACGACAGCTCCGGATCCTCCGGCTCCCCGACCAGCAGGTAGCCGGCGGCGTAGTCGAAGGAGCGCAGCATCCCGGCCACGTCCCGCAGCGGGCTGGACAGGCGCTGGCGATCGCGTACCGGGACCGTGGGCTCGCCCTCGAAGTCGAGCAGTACCCACCCGGACTCGGGCCTGATGACCTGTCCCAGGTGGTAGTCGCCGTGTATGCGCTGGATCGGCAGCGGTTCGTCCACCCGGGCGAAGTCGGCGTAGGCCTCCATCACCCGGGGCGCGTGTTCGGCCAGTTCGGGGACTTCCGCACTGGCCATGGCAAGGCGTTCCACCATGGCATCTGCCAGTTCCGCCGCAGAGGCCGGCGACAGGACGTCGGTGGGCAGCGCACGGGCCAGCGAGCTGTGCACCTCGGCGGTGGTCCGGCCGAGCCGGGCGGCCTCCTCACTGAAATCGGCCTCCGCCCCGTCCAGCAGGGTGCGCACGTTCGCCGTGGCGAGGACCCACCCGTCCGTGGCGTCCGGGACGAAGGTCTGGAGGAGCGCCAAGGTGGTCGGGGCCGAGTGGCCGGACAGGTCGGCCTCGATCCACCCGCACGGGCGCGCCACGTACGGGGAGCCCGAAAGCGCCATGTTCAGTTCCAGGTCCGGGTTGCGGCCGGGCCAGAGCCTACGGAAGGTCTTGAGGACGTAGTCGCGCCCGTAGACCAACGAGGTGTTGGACTGCTCGCCGGTGAGCATCTTCCCGGGACCGCAGGGGGTGACGGTGGTGTCCGGCAGCGTGCGGAACCGCACCCGGCCGCGCCGCCCCGTGTCCTGCTGGGCGGTGAACCGTTCCAGCAGTAGCGCCGTGAGCTGCGGGTCGTGGGCGGCGTCGTACACCACCCGGGGCCGCCCGCCCGCCACCTGGCACACCCCGATGGCGTCGCGGGCCAGGTTCGGCGGCAGCGACCGGGGCGGCCGTGATCCGAGCAGTACTTGGTAGCGGGAGCTGAGGCCGCGCTGTCCGGCCTGGATGACGAGAACGTTCAGGTCGGGTCCGCCGGGACCGGCCGAGACCAAGGTGTACCTGCTCTCGATCCGGACCTGGCGGATCGGGATCCCCTTGCCGGAGAACCACCGCTGCCGGGGAAGCCAGACGGCCAAGAGTTCTTCGAGCTGCGACATGTCAGAGAGGCCTGTATCCCTTCTCGCCACCACCCCGGGACGGGGTGCCGGACGTCGTGGGTTCCGGGTGCCGGTGGCCGGTGTCGAAGGCGTCACGGGTACGGACCCCGGCTTCGGGCAGTCCGTAGGTGGGCAGTCCCTCATGGGCGCCGTGGCCCGCACGGCCGTCGGAACCCTGGGAGCGCTGTCCGGGTTCCTGCTCCGGCGGCAGCTGGAACCAGTAGAAGCCGTGCCCCGGCAGCGTGAGCAGGTACGGGAGTTCACCGATCTCCGGGAAGCGCACCCCGCCCACGCACTCCACCGGACTCACACCGGCGTAGCGGGCCAGGTCCAGCTCCACGGGCTGCGGGAACCTGGACAGGTTGTTGACGCACAGCATGCGGTCGTCGCCGTGTTCCCGGATAAACGCCAGCACGCTCGGGTTGGTCGCGTTGAGTTCGGCGAACGCGCCGGTACCGAACACGGGGTGGCGCTTGCGGATCTGGATCATCCGGCGCGTCCAGTTCAGCAGCGACCCCGGGTTGTCGCGCTGGGCCTCCACGTTGAGTGCCTGGTAGCCGTAGACGGGGTCCAGAATCAGCGGGAGGTACAGGCGGGCGGGGTCGCCGCGGGAGAACCCGGCGTTGCGGTCCGAGTTCCACTGCATGGGGGTGCGCACAGCGTCCCGGTCGCCCAGCCAGATGTTGTCGCCCATGCCGATCTCGTCGCCGTAGTAGAGGACCGGCGAGCCCGGGAGCGACAGCAGGAGCGCGTTGAAGAGCTCGATCTGGTTTCGGTCATTGTCCAGAAGGGGTGCGAGCCGCCGCCGAATCCCCACGTTCGCGCGCATACGTGGTTCCTTGGCGTACTCCGCGTACATGTAGTCGCGCTCCTCGTCGGTGACCATCTCCAAGGTCAGCTCGTCGTGGTTGCGCAGGAAGATCGCCCACTGGCAGTTGCGCGGGATCTCCGGTGTCTGGGCGAGGACCTCCGAGATCGGGAAGCGCTGCTCCTGCCGGACCGCCATGAACATGCGCGGCATCAGCGGGAAGTGGAAGTTCATGTGGCACTCGTCGCCGCCGGACTCGAAGTCGCCGAAGTAGTCGACGACCTCCGACGGCCACTGGTTGGCCTCGCTCAACAGCACCCGGTCCGGGTACAGGCGGTCCACCTCGGCACGGACCCGCTTGAGGAACTCGTGGGTCTCCTTGAGGTTCTCGCAGTTGGTGCCCTCGCGCTCGTACAGGTACGGCACGGCGTCCAGCCGGAATCCGTCGATGCCCAGGTCGAGCCAGTAGCGCAGGACCCCCAGGATCGCCTCCTGGACCGCGGGGTTCTCGAAGTTGAGGTCCGGCTGGTGGGAGAAGAACCGGTGCCAGTAGTACTGGCCGCGCACCTCGTCGTAGGACCAGTTGGAGGTCTCCGTATCGACGAAGATGATCCGCGCCTCCTCGTACCGGTCGTCGGTGTCCGACCAGACGTAGAAGTCGCCGTACGGTCCGTCCGGGTCCTCGCGGGAGGCCTTGAACCACGGGTGCTGGTCGCTCGTGTGGTTCATGACCAGGTCGGTGATGACGCGGATGCCGCGGCGGTGCGCCTCGTCCAGGAGCTCCACGAAGTCGGCGGTGTTGCCGAACTCCGGCAGGATCTTGAAGTAGTCCGAGATGTCGTATCCGCCGTCGCGCAGCGGTGACTCGTACATCGGCAGCAGCCAGACGCAGTCGATACCGAGCCACTGGAGGTAGTCCAGTTTCTGTACCAGCCCGGCGAGGTCGCCGGTGCCGTCGCCGTTGGAGTCGAAGAAGCCCCGGGCGAGTACCTCGTAGAAGACGGCGTGCTTGAACCAGTGGGGGTCACTGGTACCACCTGAGGACATGAGCGGGCCGGTGGCGGCCCCGGTGGCTGGGGCGAGCGGACCGTGTTCCGTGTGCTCCTGGGCACCGGGGCCGGGCTCGTCGTTGCTCATCTACTGCTCCCCACCAAGAATGTTCGACGTCGGATCAACAGGGCCTGGGGAGGGGCGGTGGCACGACGGCCGTGCGGTGCCCGCCCTTCCCGGTGCGTCATCTGCCGTTGACGGTGAACACGTGCGCGGGTCCGGTCGCCGGGTCGAGGCGGACGTAGTTGTCCGCCCGCCAGGTGTAGGTGCGGCCGGTCAGCTCGTCGGTCACCCTGAGGTCCTCCTCCCACGTGCGGCCGATGGACGGCAGATCGAGGTGCACCGTGGCCTCGCGGGCGTGGTGCGGGTCGAGGTTGACGACGGCGATCACGGCGTCGTCGGGCTCACCGGCGGCGCCGGGGCGGTACTTGGAGAAACAGAGCAGATCGGGCCGGTCCACGTGGTGGAAGCGCAGGTTGCGCAGCTCGCGCAGGGCCGGGTGGGCCCGGCGCAGCTCGTTCAGCCTGGTGATCAGCGGGGCGATGGTGTCGCCCGAGGCGTCGGCCGCCGCCCAGTCGCGGGGCTTGTACTCGAACTTCTCCGAGTTCAGGTACTCCTCGCTTCCCGGGGCGGCGGGGGTGTTCTCGCACAGCTCGAAGCCCGCGTAGATCCCCCAGGTGGGCGAGAGCAACGACGCGAGTACGGCGCGCGCCTCGAAGGCGGGCCGACCGCCCTCCTGGAGGTAGGCGTTGAGGATGTCCGGGGTGTTGGCGAAGAAGTTCGGGCGCAGGTAGTGGGCGGTTTCCCGGCTCAGCTCGGTGAGGTAGTCGGTGAGCTCGTCCTTGCCGTTGCGCCAGGTGAAGTAGGTGTACGACTGGTGGAAGCCGACCTTGGCGAGGGTGCGCATCATCGCGGGGCGGGTGAAGGCCTCGGCGAGGAAGAGCACGTCCGGGTCGCGCTTGGCGACGTCGGCGAGCAGCCGCTCCCAGAAGGCGACCGGTTTGGTGTGCGGGTTGTCGACGCGGAAGATCCGGACGCCGTGGTCGATCCAGTGCCGCACCACGCGCAGGCACTCGGCGTAGAGGCCCTCGAAGTCGTGGTCGAAGCAGAGCGGATAGATGTCCTGGTACTTCTTGGGCGGGTTCTCGGCGTAGGCGATGGAGCCGTCGGCCCGCTTGCTGAACCACTCGGGGTGCTGGGCCACCCAGGGGTGGTCGGGTGAGCACTGGAGCGCCAGATCGAGGGCGATCTCGAGGCCGTGCTCTTGCGCCTCGGTGACGAACGCGTCGAAGTCGGCGAGGGTGCCCAGGTCCGGGTGGACGGCGTCGTGGCCGCCGTCGGCCGAACCGATCGCCCACACGGACCCCGGATCTCCGTCCTGCGCTTGGAGGGTGTTGTTCCGGCCCTTGCGGTGGGCCTTCCCGACGGGGTGGATCGGGGGCAGGTAGACCACGTCGAAGCCCATGTCGGCGATGGCCGGGAGGCGTTTGGCGGCGGTCGCGAAGGTGCCGGAGACCTCCTGGCCGGGCACGGTGTCGACCTGTGCGCCCTCGGAGCGGGGGAAGAACTCGTACCAGGAGCCGAAGAGCGCCCGTTCGCGGTGGACGACGACCTTGGTGCGCTTGGACTTGGTCACGAGCTCGCGTAGCGGCCTGCGCTCCATCTCGGCGAGCACGTCGGCGGTGACGGCGGTCCCGAAGCGCTCCATCGGCGGCAGGGAGGTGTCGCGCAGCGTCTTCGCGGCCCTGGTGAGGGCGGGGACCCGGGGGGTGCGGCGGCCTGCCCGCGCCAGCAGGCGCGCGCCCTCCTCCAGCACGAGTTCGGTGTCGGTGTCCAGAGGGAGCTTCACGCGGGCGGCGCGGAGCCAGGTGGTGAGCGGGTCGGTCCAGGACTCGACGGAGAACGACCAGTTCCCCTCGGCGGGGAGGCTGATCTCGGCCTCGTAGCGGTCGGTCCCGGGTGCTTTCTCACGCATGGGGACGAGCGCCTGGCGACGGCCGTCGGGGGAGTGGACCACAACGCCGGCGGCGAGGGAGTCGTGGCCCTCCCGGATCACCGTCGCGCCCACGGTGAAGCGTTCTCCGGGAACGGCTTTCACCGGGCCCAGGTTGTTGTCTGGAGAGATTTCGAGGATGGGCAGGCGTCCGATCACTGGCTACACCGTAATTGTCGTATTTCGGGCGATATGAGGTGATGTGTGGATGGTGTTTTGATGGCGTGCTGATGGCGCACGGGTATCGAAGAGTGGAGATAACCGGAAGTTCATCTAGCGCAAGACGGAGTTAACGAAGTGCTGGATCAGAAACTGTCCGGATTGCCGCTTCGGTGCCCTCCGCTGTCTATCGTCTGCCCTCTAGTGGGGTTTGGCGGTGTGTTGGGGCCGGATTATTTATATGATCCTCATCACACTGGTCGTCAGCGCCAGGACCTGGTATTTGCCCGGTTTCGCCCTGTCAAACCTCGCAAAGCGGGCACGAGAAACCACCTGATTCAGGCGCCCCTGTGGTTGTTTTCCGGTTCTCCGTCATGACAAGTCAGAAAATTAATCCCGGATGTTGCCCCGGGCTTCGGGGTGGGTAGGGATGACCGAATGCACCCGGTGGTCGCGGGATCGTATTCCGGACATCCCCTTGCGTCCGGTGAGTCTCCTAAGAACCATTCGCCCCATCTTCGGTCGGCCTGCTCTGTGCTGCTCCCGGATTTGTTGGTCGACTCGTCTTGATGTCGAGGAAAAGGGTGGTCGTTTTCGTCTGATGTGCGAGTGATCACGCCACATGGTTGATCTGAGGGCTTTGCCGGGGATTGAGGAAGCTTTTCGGTGACACGCCCGTTATGGCGGACTTCCCTTTGCGCGGCCCTTGGGAAGGTGGTCGACGCAGTGTCCGTCCTGCCTGGCAGGCGGGCAGCACACGGCCGTAGGGGGGCGACGTGACGGAGTCGAACCAGGGTGGTCTGTTCACTGGGAAGGCACAGGAACTCCTCAGGAGTGACCTGCTGAAGGGGCGGGGCGGTACGCTCCTGCGCCTGTCGGGGTTGAGCGTGCTCGCCGGGCTCCTGACAGCCGCCCTGATCATGCCGTGGGCGGGCGGGCTCGGGGTGGTCTCCAGGGACGCGGCCGCCGGGTTCATGGACCTTCCCGGCGACCTCGACGTCCCCCACCCCTCGTCCCGGATCCTCCTCACCGACGACGCCGGAGAGCCCTTCGGCGAGGTCGCCGAACGGGAACGCGAGGTGGTCGGGCTCGACGACATCAGCCCGTGGGTGACCTCGGCCCTGATGGCGATCGAGGACGACCGCTTCTACGAGCACAGCGGCCTGGACCTGCGCGGTGTGACCCGCGCCGCGCTGCGCACTGCCCAGGGCGACCTGCAGGGCGGCTCGACCATCACCCAGCAGTACGTGAAGAACCTCCTCATCGAGAGCGCTGAGAACGAAGAGGAGCTGGAGGAGGCCAGTTCGCGGACCCTGAGCCGCAAGCTCGTCGAGCTGCGCTACGCCATCGACATCGAGGAGCGCCTCACCAAGGACGAGATCCTGGAGGGCTACCTGAACCTCTCCTACTTCGGCTCGGGCGCGCACGGCATCGAGGTCGCCGCCAAACGGTACTTCTCCGTGTCCGCGGCCGACCTGGACCCCGGGCAGGCCGCCCTGCTGGCCGGCTTGGTGCGCGGCCCCTCCTTCTACGACCCGCTCAACAACCCGGAGGAGGCGCTGGAACGCCGTGACCTGGTGCTGGACCGGATGGTCGCGACCGAGATGCTCGACGCCGACGAGGCCGCCGAGTACCAGGACGAGGACCTGGGTATCGACGCCACCTCGCGCGGGGGTAGCTGCGCCGAGAGCGACTACCCGTTCTTCTGCGACTACGTCATGCACTGGCTGCGGAGCTCGGACCTGCTCGGCGACACCGCCTCCGAGCGCGACCAGCGCATCTCCCAGGGCGGCTTCACCGTCCAGACCACGCTCGACCCCGACGCGCAGGACTCCGCGCAGGACGCCATCGACAACCGTGTCCCCTACGAGGACTCCACCAAATTCGCCGCGCAGGCGCTGGTCGAACCGGGCACCGGCCGCGTACGCGGCTTGGCGCAGAACTTGCGCCACGGTTTCGACGACGAGCAGGTCGGAAGCACCTCGATCAACCTCGCCGTCGACCAGGACGACGGCGGCTCCACCGGCTTCCAAGCGGGCTCGACCTTCAAGACGTACACGCTGGCCGCCGCCCTCGACCAGGGCCTCGGGTACGGCACCAGCTTCGACTCGCCGAAGAGCCTGTCGGTCAGCGGCATGTCCAACTGCGAGGGCGGCACGATGTCCTCGTGGAGTGTGCGCAACGCCGGCGAGAGCGACGAGGGCAGCCACAACATGATCAGCGCCACCAAGGGTTCGGTGAACACCTACTTCGCCCAGCTCCAGCGGCGCGTGGGCCTGTGCGCCACCGCGGAGATGGCCGAGAAGGCCGGTGTGCACCGGGCCGACGGCGAGGAGCTCGGGGTGTGGAGTTCCTTCACCCTCGGCGACCAGGAGGTGTCGCCGCTCAACGTGGCCGCCTCCCACGCCACCTTCGCCGCCCGGGGCGTGTACTGCGTGCCCCGCCCGGTGCGCGCCGTGAGCGACGACGGAACGGATGAGCGAGTCAGCACCGAGTCCGAGTGCGAGCAGACAGTGGAGGAGAGCGCCGCAGACGGCGTCAACCACCTGCTGCAACAGACCTTCGACGGCGGTACGGCCAACGGCCTGGGCCTCAGCCGTCCGGTCGCCGGAAAGACCGGGACCACCGACAACGCCGCCTACGCCTGGTTCGTCGGGTACACGCCCAACCTCTCGTCCGCGGTGGCCGTCGGCGACGTGCGCGGCGGCGAACAGAACCCGCTCCAAGGCGTGACCATCGGCGGCAGTTACTACGGGATCGTGTACGGCGGCACACTGCCCGGCCAGATCTGGCAGGAGACCATGCGCGGCGCCACCGCTCCGCTGCCGTCGGACGGCTTCGCGGGTTCGCCGGGGGCCTTCGGCGACCCGGACGCCGAGCCGCCCAAGTCCGACGACGACGATGACGACGACGATTCGGACTCAGACGCCTAGGCGACCCTGCTCCCGGCGCAATCCGACCCCCCACCGTCGAAGCGAAAACCGGGAGCGGGACCGCCGCTAGGGGGAACCTCCACACTGGGAAGTGAGGACTGTGGGTGGGAAATATCCCACGGCCCGCTTATGTGACGCATAATAGAGAGATACCGACAGGGGAGCGCGTGAGCGCTGAGAGTGCGGCACCCCGCCGCAGACCCTTACACACCTGATCTGGGTCATGCCAGCGAAGGAAGTCATAGGAACCCGTCACCGTGCACGTGCCCTCACATGCGCCCGTTGACGCTCTTGGCTGCATGGGCCCTCGTCACCCCCGACGAAGGGACATCACCGACATGAGTACAGACAACAACCCCGGCGCCGGGCCCGGCACCGGCGCTACGAGCGGATCCGAGCCAACCGGGTTCATCCAGGAGGTGCGCGCCAAGTTCCGGAGCTGGCGCACCGTCGACATCGTCGTGGCCGCCGTGATCGGTGTCGCCATCGGCGTCGTCTTCTGGCTGTGGAACCTCGTCTGGTCGGTCACGTACCCGCTGTTCGTGGCCTTCCCGCCCGGCCATGCCGTCATCTACGGCATGTGGCTCATCTCCGGCGTGCTCGGAGGCCTGATCATCCGTAAGCCCGGTGCGGCTCTGCTCACCTCGATCGCTGCTGCCTCCGTGTCGGCGATCCTGGGCACGCAGTGGGGGATGCAGGTCATCCTGGCCGGCACCATGCAGGGCCTCCTGGCCGAGCTGGTCTTCCTCGCTTTCGCCTACAAGCGCTGGACCATGGGCGCGGCCGTGCTCGCGGCCGCGGTGTCCGCGCTCTCCCCAGCTGTGCGCAACAACATCGTTACCAACGTCACCTGGCCGCTCCACTACCAGCTGATCTTCGGAGTGATCGTGGTGATCAGCGCCGGTCTCATCGCCGGTGTGGGCGCGCGATTGCTCACCACAGCGCTCGCCAAGTCCGGCGCGCTCGCTCCCTTCCCGTCGGCCAAGGGCTGACCGATGGCCGAATCAAGCGCACGAGGAGCACGCGTCGAGCTCTCCGGCTGGGGGTGGAAGCACTCGGGCCGGGACACCTACGCGCTGCGCGGGGTGGACCTGACCGTCGAACCCGGCCAGCGCGTGCTGCTGCTCGGCGCCTCCGGCGCGGGCAAATCCACCCTTCTGCACTCCCTGGCCGGGCTCACCGGTGAGGACGGCGCCATCAGCGGCGACCACGAAGGTTCGCTGCTTGTGGACGGTCGCCCCGCACATCGGGGGCGGGGCGGGGTCGGGCTGGTCAGTCAGGACCCCGAGACCCAATTGGTGATGGCCCGCGCCGGAGACGACGTGGCGTTCGGGCTGGAGAACCTGGGCGTCGCCCCGGATCAGATCTGGCCCCGCGTGGAGCGGTCCCTGTCCGAGGTGGGCTTCCCCTACGGCCTCCGCCACTCCACCGGGGCGTTGTCCGGCGGAGAGAAACAGCGGTTGGTCATCGCGGGGGCGTTGGCCATGCGTCCGCGTCTCCTGTTGCTGGACGAGCCCACCGCCAACCTCGACCCCGTCGGCGCCGAGCTCGTTCGAGTGCTGCTGTCCCGGCTACTGGCCGAGACCGAGGCGACCCTCGTGCTGGTCGAGCACCGGGTCGCCGACGTCGTGGACCTGGTGGACCGGGTCGTGGTGGTGGAACCGGGCGGCGGGGTGATCGCTGACGGGGCACCGCGCACCGTGTTCGCCGAGCACGGTCGCTCCCTGGCCGACCAAGGTGTGTGGATCCCCGGGAACGAGCCCGCACCCGAAATCCCACCCGCACCTGGCGGGGCGCCCGTGGCCGAGACCGTGGACGTCGTGGCCCGCACACCCTTCCAAGTGGGTGTGCGGGCCACGCCCCGACGCACCGTGCTCGAGGAGGTGAACGTCGCCCTGGGGGCGGGTACCGCCACCGCCCTGACCGGACCCAACGGCGCGGGCAAGTCCACGCTCCTGACGATGCTGGCCGGTTTGGTCAAACCCCATCAGGGTCAGGTGTTGCCGCGCGGGCGGTTGGCGGACGCGGATCGGCGCCCGCTCGTTCGCTGGCCGGCGAGGAGGCTCGCCCGGCACGTGGGTACGGTCTTCCAGCACGCCGAGGACCAGTTCGTCACCACCACCGTCCACGAGGAACTCCGCTTCGCACCCCTGCGCGCCGGGATGGGCGAGGCCGAGACGGAACGCTGGGTGGGCGAGCTGATGGAACGCCTGCGACTGACCAAGCTCGCCGGAGTGCACCCGTACACGCTCTCCGGTGGCGAGAAACGGCGCCTGTCCGTGGCGACGGCGCTCAGCTCCGGCCCCGCGCACGCACCCGACATGCTGGTTCTGGACGAACCGACCTTCGGCCAGGACACCCGGACCTGGACGGAACTGGTGGAGTTGCTGGGGGTCTTGCGGACCGAAGGCCGGGCCGTGGTCATGGCCACGCACGACGGGCTGCTCCAACGCCATCTGACCGACGTGCGCGTGCGCGTGGCCGACGGTCGAGCCCGGCAGGAGCCAGCCCCTCCGGCGACCGTCACCGCCGCCCCCTCACTCGACGGACCGGACCGGGAGGCGGGCACATGACCGCTCAGAACACCGAACTGAAGACCGCGGGGACTGCGGGCGGGGACACCCTGACCCTGGACGTGCCCGAGGGCGGTGGCGCCCGCTACTGGCTCATGGGCCGGAACCCGGCCGCCAAACTGCTGGCCGCGATGTTGATCGGACTCGGACTGGTCCCGGCCGTGGACGCGGTCACGGGCGGCGTGGTTCTGTTCGCCGTCCTGCTGATCGTGCCGTTCAGCGGCGTCGACCGGCGCACCCTACTCGTCCTGTGCGGTCCCTTCCTCCTGATGGGGCTCACCACCGGGTCGGTCAACTACCTGTACGGGGAACACGGTCT
This sequence comes from Nocardiopsis oceani, assembly GCF_054777395.1. Taxonomy (NCBI): domain Bacteria; kingdom Bacillati; phylum Actinomycetota; class Actinomycetes; order Streptosporangiales; family Nocardiopsidaceae; genus Nocardiopsis; species Nocardiopsis oceani. The sequence goes on along the minus strand of NZ_BAAHAR010000045.1, from coordinate 42,312 downwards.
GGAGGGAGCCGCGGGTGCGACAGTGCGCCTGCTCGCCATAGCCCTGCCCGGGCTGCTCGCGGCCATCAGCAGCGACCCCACGGAGATGTCCGACGGCCTGGTGCAGAAGCTCAGGGTGCCCGAGCGCCCCGCCATGGGGGTGCTCGCGGCGCTGCGGCTCATCCCGCTGCTCGCCGACCAGTGGCGGACCATCACGCTGGCCCGACGGGCCCGGGGCCTGGAGGCCGGGCGGAACCCGGTACGGATCCTCACGCTGTTCTTCGGAAGGCTGTTCGCTCTGCTGGTGCGCTCCATCCGGACCGGAACACTGCTGGCCACGGCGATGGACGCGCGCGCCTTCGGCACCGGAAGGCGCAGCCACGCCCGGCACAGCCGCTGGCGCACGGCCGACACGCTCCTGCTCGCGGGCGCCGCCGCTCTGCTGGTGACCGCCTACGCCGTCTCCGCGCAGCTGGGGACCCTGGTGCTGCTGTTCGGCTGACCCGGGTGATAGGTAACGGGGGACACTGATGTCGAAGCGAAGAAGGTGTACAACGTGGGCGAGTTCGTGCGTGTCGAGGCCGACCCGGAGAACCCGGCGGTGGCCGTCATCCGGCTGGACCGTCCCAAGGCGCTGAACGCGCTGAACGGCCAGGTCACCAAGGAGATCGCGGAGGCGGCGGCCACCGTGTCGGCGGACTCCGCCGTGCGCGCCGTCGTTCTCTACGGCGGTGAACGGGCGTTCGTGGCCGGGGCCGACATCAAGGAGATGGCCGACCTCACCCACGCCCAGATGCTGGAGTACTCGCGGGCGCTCCAGAACGCGCTGACCGCGGTCGCCCGTATCCCCAAGCCCGTCGTGGCGGCGATCAGCGGCTTCGCGCTGGGCGGCGGCTGCGAGCTGGCGCTGTGCGCGGACTTCCGGGTCGTGGGCACCAAGGCCAAGCTCGGCCAGCCCGAGATCCAGTTGGGCGTCATCCCCGGCGCGGGCGGCACCCAGCGCCTGCCGCGCCTGGTGGGCCCGGCCAAGGCCAAGGACCTGGTCTTCAGCGGCCGCCACGTGCGCTCCGACGAGGCCAAGGAGATCGGTCTCGCCGACGAGGTCGTGGCCGACGAAGAGGTCTACTCGGCCGCCGTCGCCCTGGTCGCCAAGTACGTGGACGGCCCGGCCGTCGCGCTGGGCGCCGCGAAGGAGGCGATCGACAGGGGTCTGGAGACCGACCTGGACACCGGTCTGGAGATCGAGCGCCTCCAGTTCTCCGGCCTCTTCGCCACCGAGGACCAGAAGACCGGCATGCGCAGCTTCATCGAGCAGGGACCCGGCAAAGCCGCCTTCAACGGCCGCTGAGGGGCTGTGCGAACAGTTCGGGGCGGGTAGTGTCGAGGCGTTCGCCTCGGCACGCCGCCCCGCTCTTCCCCTTCACTTTGTGTTTCCGCGCCGTCACCTGGATTTTTTGTCGAGTCAAGCGGTGATGCGGGACGCAGGGAAGACGTCCGGAATCGGCCAATGAGGGGGGCTGGCGGGGAACCGCTCACGCGGATTTTCCGTCATACTCGTCAATGGTCGTCCCAGCACGGACGGTCCGCCCGGAGCCCCCGGTGGTGCGCGCCGCCCCCACACTCTCCGGCGGAATCCAAGAGACCACACGGGCCCCTCAAGGGGCCGTACAAGCCAATGTTGACCCATCCCCCCGGCCGATAAACTGGACGCGGCGGTATGCGGTCTTGTGAGGGGATGAGTTCTCGATGGCAATGTCGGCAGGTTTCCCCACGGGTGAGGAGCTGCCGGAGCGCATCGGCCACTACGTGATCCGTCGTCGCATCGGTGCGGGCGGGATGGGCGTGGTGTACCAGGCCGAGGACCCCCGGACTGAGCGGTTCGTCGCGGTGAAGGTTCTCAAGCCCGAGGTCGCCGGCGACCATATCGCGCGCGCCCGGCTCGCCCGCGAGGTCGAGACGATGCGCCGTGTGCAGAGCCCCAACGTGGCCGAGGTCATCGACGCGGACACCCAGGCCGAGCTGCCCTGGGTGGTCACCGAGTACATTCCCGGGCCCACTCTGGACGCGACCGTCACCGACCACGGCCCCCTGCGCGGCCGCGCTCTGACCCGTTTCGTCGCCGGCATGGCCCGGGCGATCAAGGACATCCACGCGGTGGAGGTGATCCACCGCGACCTCAAGCCCGGCAACGTGATCATCTCCAACGGCGAGCCGATCGTCATCGACTTCGGTATCGCCCACGCCGTGGACGGCGCCAAGCTGACCCAGACCGGCACGTTCGTCGGTACGCCCAGCTACCTGTCCCCGGAGGTCATCGAGGGCACGGACCTGGGTTCGGCCACGGACGTGCACGCCTGGGGCGGCACCGTGGCCTTCGCGTCGACCGGACGGCCGCCGTACGGAGCGGGCTCGTTCGAGGTCATCTTCTTCCGGATCCTCAACGGCGAGATCGACATGGACGGGATGCACGAGGCGCTGCGCCCGCTCGTGAACCGCGCGGTCGCCCGGGACATGGCGCAGCGGCCCAGCGCCGCCGAACTGGTCGCCGAGACCAGCCGGCTCAACCTCGACCTGCCCTGGAGCGAGCCCGCCGCGACCAACCAGTCCACGGGGCTGACCGGAAACCACACGATGCAGGGCCCCGCTCCGGGGCACGGGCACGGGCACGGCGGCGCGGCGCCCGGTGGCCGCTCCTCGGGCCCGGGCGGTGCGGCCGCGGCCGGTGCGGCGGGTGCCGCCGCCGGAGGTGCCGCGGGCTACCTCGCAGGCCGGGCCAGTGAGGGCTGGGGGCCCGCGCACACCCGGGGCGGTCCCACCCCGTCCAGCACCGCGAGCGCGTGGGCCAGTCCCTCGTCCCCGCAGACCAGCCACGCCCGATCGGGCGGCTGGGGTACCGACGACGAGGCCACCGACGACCTCAGCGGCGGCCGCCCGGGCACCGGCTCGGCGTGGGGCACTGACGACGAGGCGACCGACGACCTCAGCGGCGGCCGGTCCACCGGATGGGGCACTGACGACGAGGCCACGGACGACCTCAGCGGCGGCCGGTCCACCGGATGGGGCAGTACCTCGTCCCCGCAGACCAGCCACGCCCGATCGGGCGGCTGGGGTTCCGACGACGAGGCCACCGACGACCTGAGCGGTGCTTACTCGGCCCCCGGCGGCTGGGGCGGCGATGACGAGGCAACCGATGACCTCGCCAACATGGCCGGTACCGAGCGCATCACCCCTGACTCCTCGGACGACCTGTACGACCCGCAGGGCACGCAGCGGATCCAGCCCGGCACGGACGACGTGCAGGGCACCCAGCGGATCAACCCGGCCGAGACCGGCCGCCACCAGCTCGAGGGCGAGCAGGAGGCCGCGCCGCAGACCCAGTTCTTCAACTCCCCGCTGGACCCGAAGGCCTTCCAGGACGTGCTGACCCCCGTCGGTCAGCAGGGCCACCGGCCGGAGAACACGCAGGAGTTCGACGAGGACGAATACGAGGAGCGCGGCGGCCTGCTCGGACGTTTCCGGCGCGGTGGCGGGGACCGGTTCGGCGACTACTTCCGCGGCGGCAGCGAGGCCAACGAGTACTACGACGAATACGACGACGAGTACTACGAAGAGTCCTGGCGGATGCATCCGCTGGTCCTCATCCCCATCATGATCTCGCTGGCCGGTGTGGCCCTGTGGTTCCCGTGGATCGGTATCGTCCTGGGCATCGTGGTCATCGCGGGCCTGGGCGCGCTGGACGTGGTCAAGGCCGAGCACGCACGGCGCCTCCAGACCCGGGGGCCCCGCCCCTCGGACAGCATGGTGGTGGCGCTCAGCTTCCCGTGGGCTTTCGGCCGCATGGCCGCGCGCACGATCGGTTTCGGCCTGATCTACCTGCTCGGCGGCATCCTGGTCGGGATGGTCTACGCGACGATCGTGGACGCGCCGGGCGAGGGCGCCAACTACACGGGTGCCTTCGCGGTGTTCGTGATGATCCTGCTGAGCTACATCATGCCGAGCGGACGTGAGGCACGTCACCAAGCGGTCTGGCTGGTGGAGCGGATCCGCTTCACCAACCTGTACATCTACGCGGGTGTGGTCATCGCCATCATCCTGCTGACCATGCTGATCCTGTCGACCGGGCTGACCTCGGCCCCGATCTGGACCACGGGCCCGTTCAGCGGGCCGTCGGACTGGATCGGCTGACCGGAGACGACCAAGGGCGCTCTCCCTCCCGCAGAGGGGGAGAGCGTCGCCGTTGGGCGGTGGTGCGCCAGCCAAGGGGCGCGGACCAGGTCACTAAGGTGGGAGAAAGGTCTCCGCGCTCCGACTCGTTACCGCTGGTCGGCGCCGTTTCGGCGGCCCGGCGGCGGTGCGGGGAAGCCCATTGATTAGGTTTTCCTAAGTTGAACGTGGGGCCGCGGGTTGGCCTACAAACTACTAGCCAGTAACATCTGGACTATGAGCACACGGGCGGGACGGCCGTAGACGTATACGCCGCCCCCGCCGTCGGATGACCGAACGGCATTCGGCATTGTTGGCAGTAACGGGGCGCGCCAGCGCCCACCCGCCTGACGGCGGCTATGGGAGTGCAGGGAGGTCGGCCACCGGCCATGAATATTGTCGTTTTGGTCAAGCAGGTCCCGGACACGGCGACCGAACGGAAGCTCAACGCCGATGACAAGACGCTGGACCGCGCAGCGTCCGACGGCGTCATCAACGAGCTCGACGAGTACGCGATCGAAGAGGCGCTCCTCCTCAAGGAGAAGCACGGCGGCGAGGTCACCATCCTGACGATGGGTCCGGACCAGGCCACGGACTCGATCCGCAAGGCCCTGTCCATGGGCGCCGACAAGGCCGTCTTCGTCAACGACGACGCGCTGCACGGTTCCGACGCGATCCAGTCCGCCTACGCGCTCGCGCAGGCCCTGGGCACCATCGAGTTCGACGTCGTCGTCCTCGGCTCGGAGTCCACCGACGCCCGCACCGGTGTCATCGGTGCCGCGCTCGCCGAGTACCTCGGCCTTCCCCAGCTCACGCTGGCCGGCAAGGTCGACGTCGACGGCGGCGCTATCAAGATCCAGCGTCAGACCGACTACGGCTACGACGTGGTCGAGGCTCAGCTTCCGGCGGTCGTCTCCGTCGTGGAGAAGATCAACGAGCCCCGCTACCCGTCCTTCAAGCTGATCATGCAGGCGAAGAAGAAGCCGGTCGACAAGAAGTCCGCGGCTGACGCGGGCATCGACACCGGCAAGGTCGGCCTGGCCAACGCCACCACCGAGACCGTCGACTTCGCCGCCGCGCCGCCGCGCGCCGCGGGCACGATCGTCAAGGACGAGGGCGACGGCGGCACCAAGGCCGCCGAGTTCCTCGCCGAGAAGAAGTTCGTGTAGGTCAGACGAGAGACGCAGGAAGGTTCAAGGATTATGGCTGAGGTCCTCGTCCTCGTCGACCATGTCGACGGGCAGGTCAAGAAGGTCACCACCGAGCTGCTGACCGCTGCACGCCGCATCGGCGAGCCCGCCGCGGTTTGGGTCGGCGACGGTGCGGAGTCGGGCAAGGCCGCGCTGGCCGAGTTCGGCGCCGAAAAGGTCTACGTGGCTCCGGCCGAGGTGAACGACTACGTCGTCGCCCCGAAGGCCGAGCTGCTCACCAAGCTCGCGCAGGAGAAGGGCGCCGCCGCCATCCTCGTCTCGGCCACCGCCGAGAACAAGGAGGTCGCCGGCCGCACCGCCGTGAAGCTGGGTTCCGGCGTGCTCACCGACGTCGTCGACGTCACCGCTGAGGTCGTCACCGAGCACAGCATCTTCGGTGGCGCCACCGTCACCCACGGCCGCGTCACGGCCGGCGTCCCGGTCGTCGCGATCCGTCCGAACTCCGTCGCCCCGGAGGCCGCCGCCGGCGCCGCCGCCGAGGAGGCCGTTTCGGTCGACATCTCCGACGCCGCCAAGGGCGCCAAGGTCGTCGAGCGCGTCGTCCAGGAGAAGGGCGAGCGCCCCGAGCTCACCGAGGCCGCCATCGTGGTCTCCGGTGGCCGCGGCGTCGGCTCCGACGACTTCAGTGTCATCGAGGGCCTGGCCGACTCCCTCGGTGCCGCCGTCGGCGCTTCCCGCGCCGTCGTCGACTCCGGCTGGTACCCGAACCAGTTCCAGGTCGGTCAGACCGGTAAGACGGTCAGCCCCAACCTGTACGTTGCCCTGGGCATCTCCGGCGCGATCCAGCACCGCGCCGGCATGCAGACCGCGAAGAACATCGTCGCGGTCAACAAGGACCCCGAGGCTCCGATCTTCGAGCTCGCCGACTTCGGCGTCGTGGGTGACCTGCACAAGGTCGCCCCGCAGCTCACCGAGGAGATCAACAAGCGCAAGTAGGAGCGCATGGGCGCGGCAACGCGTCTGGTCCAAGCCGACGCCCGGCCGGGGGAGACCCTCGGCCGGGCGTCGGCTCTTGGTACGGGGGAGTGATCACGTGTCAGGGGAGGGCGTGGAAGGTGGCGGGACCGCGTCCGGTCTCCCGGACGGAGACGCCGTTGGCGGTGTGGACGACCAGCCTCACCTTGTTCTCGTTCTCAGGTTCGGTGACGATGCCCTCGGCATCCAGGACAGCGCCGGAGTCGAGGTGGAGGCGGTCGTCCGCGCTGTGCCAGATCCGGTCACAGCTGGCGATGAACAGGTCGTCCTCAGTGATCCAAGTGACAGTTCCGTCTGAGGCACGGACAGCAGCGGTTCGGTGGACCGCACGATCCGAGGCCGGGATCTCCATCGAGATGAAGTGCCCGTCAAAGCCCCGGTGGGTCACGGCTCCGAAGCTGTTCTTGGGAAGGTCGTAACAAGCGCCGAATCCGGTGCCGACCAAGGGTTCGCCCTCGACGAGGGGGCCGGTGCCCTCGGAGTTCCAGAGTTCGTCGCCTTCCGCGTCGTGGGCCGCTACCGCGTACCTCTCGTGTGCGACTTCGCTGTCTCCTTCCGCGGCGAAGGACAGCACGGTGATGTCGTCCACGTGCACGAGTCCGACGACGTCGCGGTCCTCGAACCCGGGGTGGAGCGCGGGGGCCAGAGCCAGCAGGTCGCCGGAGTCGCTGTCGTAGCTGGTGAAGCCGCGCGGGGTCCATACCGTAGCGCGGCCTTCGGCGAGAACGGCTCTCGGGTCACCGGCGTATCCGTGGTCGGGGTCGTCGTTCAGCGGCAGTCGCGCTACGCGGGAGGCGTCGGCGGGGTCATACAGACCCCACTCGGGGGCGGAAGACGTGTCGCGGGCAAGGAAGCGGGACGGCTCCTGGGGGTCGGTCATCACGTCCCGGAGGCCGGGCACGCACCAGCTCATGCGCCCGGTGGCGGCGTCGTAGCCCACTAGGTGGGCACGCAGGTAATCATCCGCTGTGGTGCGGTAGCCGACGACCACGGTGTCTCCCACCTGGTGGACGCGGTTGGCATCGAAGGAGTCGGATTCCGGGGATTCGTTCAACTCCTCCAGGCGTCTGGTGTCCACGTGCCACAGGACCTCGCCGTCTTCTGCTGAGCGAACGGCTAAGCCAGGGCCTAGGGCGGAGGTAACCGTGTCCCCGTGGCCCGCGATGATGTTCTCCCGCTCCGACACGGTCCACAGTGCGGGCCCGACGAAGTGGTCGGGATCGGTCTCGCCTGTGGGCTCGCTCGCGTCGGGCCAGAGCTCTCCGCTTCCGGGTGTGGCCGAGGCCAGGGCGCAGACGCGCGCCTGTTCGGCCGTGTCGTGGTACCGAGGGCTGAGGAGTCCGGCGATCAGCACGGCCGCTGTGCCCAAGGCCAGCAGGCGCTGTGAGGTGCTCTGTGGGCCGTTGGTGGCTTCGCGCCAGCCCGCGATTCGGCAGGCGCCCAGGAGGACCGGGAGGAACATCAGGTAGACGACCGCGTGCGGCGACCCCAGGAGGTACAGGGCGGCGGCCACCAGCGTCACAAGGAGGAGGTCCCACAGGACCACCGTGATGCCCGGGACACGGAGCGGCCGCCACGGGGTGTCTTGGGGGCCCAGGAACAAGGCGCTCAGGACCGCTAGCGCGATCGTGACTATCACGGTCACATGCGCGGGCAGCAGTGTCCACAGCGCCCAGGGCACGGTGACCAGGGCGGCCAGGCGCAGGGTCCAGGCGGTGACGATTTTCCAGGCGTTCTGCACGGAGATCGCTTCGGTGGGCAAGGGGCTCCGATCCGTCGAGGCTTCCAGCCTCTAGGACTGCGCAGCACGCGGACGAGTTCACCTCAGCGGCTTCGGACCGTGGGAAGGATCGCATGGGCAGCTTGCGGCGCTGCCGGGGCACCGGCAGCGGTGCCCCGGCAGCCGCTCTGCGGCCCTACTGCAGTGGCTTCGGGCCCTCCGACTCCGCGTCCACGTCATCCAACCTCGGCGGAGGCGTGTCGCTCAGGCTCTCGTCACGCCCCTCCGAGATGGCCCGGTCCCCGGAACACCGCCAGATGCCGAACGCCACCATCGCCAGCACCCCCACCGTCGTCACCGGGACCAGCACCCCGGGCAGGAACACGGCCCCCGCCTGGAACCCGTCCACGGGCAGGAACAGCACCACGCTCCCCAGCCCGATCAGTGCCAGCCGCAGTACCGTGTCCCGCAACCGGTCCCGGTAGTACCGGCCCAGGACCGCGAAAGTGAAGGCCAGGCACCCCACCGTCAGCAAAGCGGTGTCCACCACCTGCGGCCACCCCGTCGTCACCACCGTGTCGCTTCTGATGAAGATCCCGAAGGTCATGATGATGAGCGGCATGCACATCTTCAGCGCCTCCCACATCGTCATGATGAACGACGCTTCCGCGATCCGTGCGGCCACCGCCGCGGTCAGGGACGTCGGCGGTGACAGCTCGCCCCAGATCGCCATCAGGAACGCGAAGAAGTGCGCCACCCAGGGGTCGATGCCCAGCTGGATCATCGGCGGCACGATGATCACCGCCACGATCACGTACGTAGCGGTCGGCGGCAGTCCCATACCCACCAACCACCCGAAGGCGAAGGCCATCACGATGGTCAGCACGATGCTGACCGAACCGACCTCCAGCATGAGCGAGCCCATGCGCAGGATGAAGCCGGTCAGCGTGAACAGGCCGATCATGATGCCCAAGGTGGCCATCAGCACGACCAGGTACCAGGTGAGCTCGGCGAAGGTCTCCACCATCGTGCGCAGGTTGCGCAGGAGGCTCTGCTGCCGGTGCTCCTCGTCGCGCAGAATGTAGCGGGCGAAGAAGAAGAACGCCACCATCGCGATGAAGAGCATCGTGCCCGCGTACAGGGCGGAGCGCATGGGCCCGAAGCCGATCACGCCGAGCAGGATGATCAGGGCGACGATCGCGCCGAAGAACAGGCCGGTCTTGAAGTACTGGGCCAGTCGCACCACCGGCGGCGGGACCCGGCCGGCCGCGAGCTGGCGCACGCTGACCAGGTAGACGGCCAAGGCCAGGGTGATGAAGTAGACCGCCGAGATCGCGAAGCCGCGCTGGACCACTTCCCAGTAGGGGACCTGCAGGATGTCGGCCATGATGAAGCCCGCGACAGCCATGAGGGGCGGCAGGATCAGGCCGCCCATGGAGGCGGACGTCTCCACCGCCCCGGCCTGTTTGCCCTTGAGGCCGTGGTGTTTCATCAGCGGAACGGTGAAGCTGCCGGTGACGGCCGCGTTCGCCGCGGCGCTGCCGGTCACCATGCCCACCGACACCGAGGCGAGTACGGTGGTCAGAGGGACCGTACGCCGCCGCTGTCCGACCAGGCGCTGCATCGTGCGCATGATCGACTCTTGGCCGCCGAACCCCTTCGCCACCGCCGCCAACAGCAGGAAGGCGGCGATCAGGGTGAGCGCCATCTGGGTGTAGCTGCCGTACACGCCGGTGGCGAACTCCACCGTGGACGAGGTGACGATGCGCTCCAGAGACGAGCCCGGGTGCCAGAAGAAGGATCCGATGGCCAGGTAGGAGCCCCACAGCGCGTAGGCGACCAGTGCGACGTTGACGGCGAAGAGCACGAAGTGGGTCTTGCGTGAGATCTCGAAGATCAGGGCGAGGACGACGATGCCCATCGCCACGTCCATGGTGTTGTAGGCACCGGAACGGACGAAGACGAGGTTCTCGTACTCGATCCAGAAATAGGCGAGGAGCGTCAGCGCCGTGAGGATGTAGAACGCGGTGAAGCCCCGGTTGACGATACGGCCCACGACCTTGCCGAACTGTGTGCCGAACCAGGGGTAGGGGCCGCCGTCGATATAGGAGCGCAGCGCCCACAGGATGATCGCGAGCGGCAGCAGCCGGGTCGCGAGCTGGCGGGCGCCGCCGGCCCCGGTGTAGAAGTACGCGAGCAGGCTCAGGAACAGGATCACCGCGACCACGAGGTACAGGTTGGCTGCGGTGAACAGGCTCCGGTTCGGCGCCGCTCTGGACGTGGTGTCGGTCTCTGCGGTCAAGGTCCGGTCCTCACGGTGGCTGGGGGACCGGGCCCGGCGTTGCGCCGGGCCCGTCGAGAGCGGAAGCGGGGCGGGGCGCCCTGACCCGCGGCGGAAGCTGGGTCGTTTCCTGTGGCGGCGGGACGCCCCTCTGCGGACACTGGGTGCCCTACTCCTCTGCGATGTCCCAGGAGTCGTCCCAGGCGTCACGTTCCTGGAGGAAGGTGGCCAGGCCCGGATGGACCGGGACCTCGGGGACGGCGGCGATCGCCGCGGTCTGGGTACCCACGAAGTCCTCGGCGAGCGGCTCGAAACCGGGGTCCGTCTGCACGAGTTCGTCCACGCGGTCCTCCATGCTCTCGAGGATCGCCAGGGCCATCTCCTCGTCCATGTCCGCGCGCACGTTGAAGCCGAACTGGATGGCGACGCCCATGATCTCGTCGGCCTCGAACTCCTGGCTGAAGGCCTCCTCGGGGTCGACGGCGACGGTCTCCAGGCCGGCCTCCTCCAGGGTGTCGATCTCCTCGTCGCTGAGCGGGATGGCCTCCAGGTCCACCAGGAGTTCACCCTCCTGCCAGAAGGTGGGCAGGGAGGACCCGGCGGTGGTGTAGGCGCCCGCGGACGTGATCGAGTCGCCGTCCAGCGAGTCGGCGACGGCGCCGGAATCGATCTCGACGTGGTTGAACTCGTAGCCGAGGATGTCGAAGACGTTGGCGTAGTTCATCCAGTTCATGTATCCGGCGGGCGTGTAGAAGGCGGGTTCGCCGTCCAGGTCGGCCCAGGACTCGAAGTCACCGGCCCGCTCCGAGTTGGTGACCATGAACGATTCCATGGGGTAGGCGTAGAACGTGTGGGTGAGCTCGCCGACCTCCGGTTCGTAGCCCTCCCACGCCTCGCCCTCGTTGACGAAGTCGAGCATGCCGATGTCGGCTGTGTAGGCGATGTCGGCCTCGCCGTCCATGACGGCCTTCATGTCCGCGGTGGTGTCCGGGTAGGGGTGGACGGTCACGACGGTGCCGTCGGGGAGATCTCGGTTGAGGAAGTCCGCGATGTAACTCGCCACGCGGTATCCGTATGAGCCAACGTCGGAGGTCACCAACTGGAGCGATGTACCTTCGTCCGTGCCTTCTCCGCAGGCGGTCAGGAGCATCACTCCCGACGCGAGTATGGCTGTGGTCCTCAGGGGTTTCACGGCAAAGTCCTCCTCGTCAGCCCGGGGCGCACGAGGTGGAGACCGCGGTCGGGTCCACCTCATGGATGATCGTGCGCGGTCGGTGCGGCCCCTCCGGAGGGCAGGGTGGTCCAGTCAGCCGGAGGTTCTGTCGGCATCCGGCATGTGTCCTACGCCACATGTTGGAAGTTGACATAACGCAAAGATCGCCTTTTCCGGGCTGTTTTTCTAGGCATGGCAAATCACGACCGGGGGAAGTGGCTGAATCGTTGCCACGCCGCTATGTATCTGCATTCACAGGGTTACCTCTGGCCTCTTGTGTAAGGAGAATGCTGTCGGATAACACATGCCTGGTGACACGGGGCGGTGCCGACGGTGACACGGGGCGGTGCCGACCCTTCGTCCCACCCCGGCCGCCTTCCCGGTTGACGACGCCCGAGGTCGTTTGCCCTTTGTGAAAGGTTCCGTGTGGTTTTCAGGGGGTGCGCCCGGGTAGATCCGGCGGACGGAGAACCCGACCGGAGGAGGCTCGGCCGATGCGGACGACGGTGCGGGCGGGACGGCGCAAGGTGGAGGTCAGGCGCGCCGACAAGCCGCTCTTCGGGCCCGGCGGGGCGACCAAGGCCGACCTCGCCGACTACTACGCGAGGATCGCGCCGCTGATGCTGCCGCTGGTCCGTGGCCGACCGGTCGCGTTGGAGCGCTACCCCGACGGCATCGACCGGCCCGGCTTCCTGGTCCAGCACCCGTCGCACCCCAAGTGGATCCGCACGGTGTGGACCTCTTCCGGCCGGATGATGGAGTGCCAGGAGCCCGCCGCCCTGGTGTGGTGCGCCGACCAGGCGGCGATCAGCCTGCACACCTGGTCCTCACGTACCCCGCGGCTGGGCCTGCCCGACCGGATGATCCTCGACCTCGACCCGGTGGGGGAAGGGGAGCAGGCCTTCGAGTCCTGCCGGGACGCCGCTTGGCGCGTGCGGGAGGAGCTGGCCGAACTCGGTCTGACCGCGTACGTGATGACCATCGGGTCCAGGGGCCTGCACGTCCACTCCCCGCTCAGACCCGAGGTGGACGACCAGGAGGTGAGGCGCCTCGCCAAGGCGGTCGCCGACCGGGTGGCCGCCAGTGCCCCAGCCGAGTGGACCACCAGGGTGCGCAAGGCGGCCAGACACGGCCGCATGTTCGTCGACTACCTGCGCAACGGGACGGGGCAGCTGGCGGTCGCGCCGTACTCGGTCCGCGCCAGGCCCGGTGCACCGGTCGCCACCCCAGTGACCTGGGAGGAGATGGACCAGCTCACCTCGTCGCGGGACTTCGCCATCGACCTGGATCGGCAGGAGTGCCCGTTCGCGGGGATGCGCAGGCACGCGCGCTCGCCGCGCCGCGCGCTCGCCCTGCTGGACCGGCGGGAGGGCGGCGTGGTGCCGCGCCCCCGCGCAGGCCAGGGAGGGTAGGCCGACGGGCACGAGTGGACGGGGACGTCCGCGCTCCGCGTGGACCTTTCCGAACGGGTTGGCTTCCTCCCTCTCGATCACCTGTGGTCTGCGGGCTCTCGTGGAGGGTCAGCGGATGGGCGGGGGAGGACACCGCGATCCCGGCGGGGACGGGGACCAGGTCTGCGCCCGCGGGCAGGGAGGAGGGTTCGACCCCGGCGCTCCGGCGGCCTCGCCCCCGGGAAGGTAGAGGAGATCTCCGACGGCGGTTCCCATACCGCAGCGGTACGGGGTCAGGTTCTCCTCTTCCCAGGTCACCCCGCCGTGTATCCGCGCAGACCCCACCACAGCATGGCGGTGACGGAGATGAGCGGGGCGGGGGTCCGCTTCGGGCGGATGGGCCGGGGAGGCAGTCAGCACACACCTCACCTGATTGGTCCCGGTGAGGTCCGCAGCGGGGGTGACATTTCTGCGCGGGGTGGCTTTCCCCGCACTGAAGGGACGGGGCCTGCACCGCCAGCAAACCGGATCACCGCTTGCGCAGGACGATCAGCAGGTTCCAGGTGATGACCTCACGGAAAAGGGGCACATGGACGATCGGCTTCAGCCACGTGGGCAGATACCGGGGGCGCAGGTCCACCACGTCCACGTCGGAGCGGCCGCGGACCCACCGCACCATTTCCTTGGCGTATGCGGCGTACATGGTGCTGCCGAAGTCGTTCTTGGGCCGGCGCCCGTTCCTCCGGGTGAAGCGCTCGGCCGCGTAGGAGCCGCCCAGGTAGTGCCAGGGCGAGGTCTCGTGGCCGCCCCAGGGGGACAGCCACAGCGTGTACGAGAGGTACACCAGGCCGCCGGGGCGGGTCACCCGCACCATCTCGTCGGCCATGCGCGTCCGGTCCGGTACGTGCTCCAGCACGTTGGAGGAGAAGCACACGTCCGCGCTCCCGGTGCGCAGCGGCAGTTCGAGCGCGCTGCCCTGGACGGCGCCCGAGTCGGCCTCGCGGCCGTGCAGCGTCATCTCGTGGGCGTCGGAGTCCACACACAGGCACCGGGCGCCCGAGGCGCGGAGCTCGTCGGCGAAGTAGCCGGGGCCGCCGCCCACGTCCACCACGAGCTTGCCGTCCAGCGGGGTGTAGGAGCGCAGCTGGTCGACGGTGTCGCGGGCGAGCTTGCCGTAGAAGAAGGCCGGGTCGGTCTGCTCCTTGCGGAAGGCCGAGAACAGCCCCACCGAACGGGCGAGGGTGGCGCGGAAGGGCACGGTCCCGTCGGAGCGGGTCTCGGTGGCCGTCATGCGCCCACCTCGACGTAGTGGCGCAGGTGGCGCCAGTGGTCACCGCCCCAGTACTCGTCGGAGGCCGCGATCCGCGAGGAGGGGAGGAGCTCGGCGATGCGCTCGGTGCGCAGCGTGTGCATCCGCATCGGAGCCGGATAGCGCAGCAACACCCGCTGGGCCAGGGCGACCAGCGGCCACGGCGCGTAACGGAACACCAGGCCCTTGAAGGTGCGCCGCTCGGACTCCGGGACGCCGACCACCAGCGCCCCGCCGGGGCGCACCACGCGGGCGAACTCGCGGAGGTAGCCCTCGGCCAGGCCGGTGGGCAGGTGCTGGAGGACGAGGTCGGTGTAGACGAGGTCGAAGGAGCCGTCCCCGAACGCCGACAGGTCCGGGCGCTCGTTCAGCTCGAACGAGATCCGCCCCTCGGAACGGTCCAGTCTGCGCGCCTCCTCGAGCATGGGGGCGGAGATGTCCACGCCCACCACGCGGTCGAAGTGCGCCGCGAGGGCGTTGGAGAGCCGTCCGGCCCCGCATCCGAAGTCCAGGACGCGGCCGCGCCGGGGCGCGAGCCCGAGCTCGTCCAGGCGGGCTATGGCCGGGTCGATCTCGGCACGGCCCGAGGCGAGGAACTCGTCGTCGTCCCACCCGCCGCCACGCTTGTCCGGGTCCACGCAGACCGCCCACAGCGGCTCAGTGGAACCCAGTCGGGTCCAGTCGCGGCGGACCTGTTCGAGCCCCACCGGCATCACCCCCACGGTGCTGGTGACCTCCCGCAGGAACGCTCTGGCTGGAGCGTGTTCCTGTTCCGGGCGTGCGGCCCATGAGGACCTGCGACAACGGTCAAAGGAAGAAGTGGAACGTGTTGTATTCTGGCACCCATTTCCGGGTTGGCCAACCATACGGCGGGGAGTGTACCGATGCCGCCTGAATCCCCCTCAGCGCGTGAACCGGAGGACAGTGGCGCACCCAGGGTACGCCGACCGGTCGAGGAGCCCGCTGAGCAGGGTCCTTTCTATGGCGAAGTCCTTCGTTCGAGCCTCGTCTCGCTGCGGCGGCTCGAACACGACCGCATCCTCCAGACGGGGGTGCTGGTGGTGCTCGCCGCTCTGCTCCTCAAGATCTACGTCCTGAGCGAGTCCTATTTCGTGGAGGACGACTACCTGTTCTTCGCGGCGGCGCACGCCACCGACCTCACCCCCGAATACCTGCTGGACCTGCACAAGGGCCACTTCATGCCGGGCGCCATGTTCCTGGTGTACCTGCAGACCGCCTTCCTGCCCTACGACTGGGTGGCCTCCGCCGGCACGATGCTGGCCCTCCAGGGCATCGCGATCCTGGCGTTCTTTCGGCTCCTCTGGGAACTATTCGGCCGCCGCTGGGCGATCCTCGTCCCCCTGACGGTGTACGCGCTGGCGCCGCTGACCATCCCCGTGCTGGGCTGGTGGGCGGCCGCGCTCAACGCCGTCCCCTTCCAGCTGGCGATCGTCCTGGCGCTGCTGTGGACCGTCCGCTACCTGCGCACCGACCTCCCCGTGTTCGCTTGGTGGGCGGGCGGCGCCGTGGCCTTCGGGATGCTGTTCTCGGTCAAGGCGCTGTTCCTGCCTTCACTGATGTTCGTGTTCGCGGTGGCCTTCCTGTACCCGGGGAGCCTGATCGGCGCGGCCAGGTACGCCTTCTGGCGGCACCGGACGTTCTGGTCGGTGCTGGTCGCGGCCACGATCGGCTACCTGGCCCTCTACCTGGTACGGCAGAGCTCCGCCGACGACGCCGAGGGCGCCGGCATCCCCGTGTGGGAACCGTCCGTGGAGATGGTGCGGCGGATGCTCGGTGAAGTGTTCCCCGCCGGCGCAGTGGGAGGACCCTTCGAATGGGGGCCCGTCACCCCGGCCGGCGGCCTGGTCGAACCGGCCGGCGTGGTGGTGCTCGGCGCGTGGGCGGCGCTCGTCGTGGCCGTCCTCGCCAGTCTCCGCCTGCGCCGCAACGCTTGGCGGGCGTGGGCGCTGCTGCTCGGCTACCTGGTGTTCGTCGACGCAGTCCCGACCATCATCGCCCGCGGTCAGGCGCACGGCGGGATCGGTGCCGACCCGCGCTACGTCGCCGACGCGGCGCTGATCTTCGCCCTCGTACTGGCGCTGGCCTTCCTGGCCACCCGTGAGGAACGGGCCCGCGAGTACGTGGGCAACGCGGGGGAGGAGCGGCGGCCCGGCCGACGGCTCCAGCTCCTGCAGCCGGCCCGGACCACCTGGGTCGTCGTGATCGCCGCGACGGTCGCGTACGCGGGTGCCGCGGGCTACTCCACCTACACCTACGCCCAGACCCTCAGCGGCGAGCGGCTCCACCTGTACCTGGCCAACGTGCGCGCCTCACTGGAGGACGTGCCCGAGGACGCCGGCCTGTACAGCCGGCCGGTGCCCACCGACGTCGTCATCGAGTGGAACGGGCCGCGGCGGCTCAGCTCCCACGTGCTGCCGCCCTTGGCGGACCCGGACGTGGCCGAGCGGATGTCCCAGCCGCAACCGGCCCCGAGCGCCTACGTGTTCGACGAAGAGGGCAACCTCGTGGAGGCGGCGCCGCCAGGCCAGGTGAACGCCTTCGTCCCGGGCGACGACCAGGAGTGTATGGACAACTGGGACGGACTGATGTCCTGGGACGTCCTGGAGGTCGGCGGGATGGAGCAGGTCGCCACGATCGGATACATCTCGGAGGAAGACACCGGCATGGTCGTCGTGGTGGGCGGCGAGGAGGTCCACACTGAGCTCCCGGCCGCACCGGACGGCGGGTTCTGGTACGTGCCGGTGACGGAGCAGCACGAGTCGTTCTCGCTGTTCACCGAGCCGGAGGAGACCTGCGTGACTTGGGCTTCCCTGGGGCCGCTGTCCCCCGCGAGCGACATCGAGGCGGGCGAGGAGAGTGCCGAAGAGGAGGCCGAGGCCGAGCACGCGGAAGAGGCAGCCGAGGACCAGTAGCCGGTACCGTGTGGCGCCCCGGACGCCGCACGGTTCAGCCCCGGACGTCGGACCAGGTGGTCAGCCCCCGGCGATTTCCTTGCCCTGTTCCCTGTCCTGTTCCCCTTCCTGAGCGGCGCCCTTCCCGCGGGGCCGACGCCGACCCTTGCCACCGGACCGCGCACCGTTCCCGGAGACGAAGAACTTCCGGGACCACTTGCGGGAGGGTTCCTCGACCCAGTGGAACGTAGCCCAGGCCAACAGCACGGTCCCGATCGTGACCGGGACGATGTCCAAAAGGAACGATCCGGTGAAGATCTCCTGGCCGGTGAAGTCGCGCCACAGGTACAGCACCACGAACTGCCACAGGAAGATCCCATAGGTGATCTTGGCCAGGAACAGCATCACCCTGTGCCGCATCAGCGCGTCGAGCCAGGCGCCGTCGCGCCAGGCCGCCGCGGTGCGCAGAGAGGGGGGAGGGCTGTCGGGGGCCGGCGGCGACAGTGCCGCCGGTGCGATCACGAAGAAGGCGAAGCCGATGCTGGTGGCTGACTCGATCATCGACACCCACAGGTTGCCCGGCTCGAAGAAGCGGCCGCCCGCCGCGGGGGTGGCCTCCAGGACGTAGAAGGCACCCGCCACCAACCAGCACAGGCCCGGGGAGGCGGCGATGGTCCGGCAGAACCGGCGCACCGGGCCGTCGGGGCCGCTCTCCCGCCAGGCCCACTCCGAGAGGGCTGCCAGGCCCATCCCGACCGCGAACATGCCCATGCAGCGCGGCAGCCAGGAGTGCATGTACTCGCGGGGCTCCGGGAAGTACTGCGGCACCAGCGCCAGGAACGACAGCACGGTGATCACGACGAGTCCGCCGATGATCCTGCGCCCCCGCGCGTCCACCGTCTTGCCGCCCCGCGCCCACAGGGTCAGGACCAGGGCGAAGAGCGGCAGTGAGAGGTAGAAGAAGATCTCGACGGACAGGCTCCACATCTGTCCGAGGCCCTGCGGTCCCGGCCCGTCCCAGTGGGGGTCGGTGTTGAAGGGAAAGGTCAGCGTCATGACCTCGAACCAGTGCCAGGCCGAGCGGACGTGCTCGCCGCCCCACAGGAGCAGCGCGGCCGCGGCCACCACCCAGTAGGACGGGAAGACCCGCATGACGCGGCGCCAGAGGTAGGCGCGCACGTTCGGCCCCCGGACACCGTCCAGAGTGCTGCGGGCCCAGGGGCGGTAGAGCAGGACGCCGGAGAGCGCGAAGAACAGGGGGACGGCGAGCGCGCCCGCGCTCAGCAGGCCTCCGATGGGCCCGGGGGACAGCGCGTCGCCGGTTTCCGTGGACACGTGCACCACGAGGATCAGGAGACAGGCGCCTGCCCGGATCCCGTCGAGGCTGTGGTGGCGCCCGTTCACCTGCGGAAGCAGGCGCGTGTCGTCGACGGAGTGTGTTCGAGGGCTGCCGGAGGTGGGGTCCTCGGGCGCGGAGGGAGTGGGCGCCATGGGGCCTTCCAGGACGGGAGGGAGTCGAAACGCGTTCTACTAGAACGTGTTATAAAAATTCAGACACGCCCAGGTGACGTCGTTCACTACTGGGCAGTACTCTACCCGGAACTGAACCTAGTTCCAGCTCTGGACTCTCATCCGCCCAGGAGGGCACATGCGCCGTACCGTTGCGGTCGTACTCATCGCGCTGGGGGTCTTCAGTCTCGCCTTGGCACCCATGATGCGCACGTGGATGTCCAGTTCCCTGATGAAGACTCCATTGGACTACTACAACGCCACCGTCAACACGGGAGAGGTCACCTACTTCAACATCGAGGACGTGGAACTCGTCGAGGACGCCGAGGTTGAGGCACATTCGACGATCCGTGCCGACGTTGCCTCCAGTACCGACGAGGTGGTGGTGTGGGACCAGTTCACCTGGATCAAGGACGCTGACACCGACTTCGGCATCAGCTCCACCAACCGCCGTGCCGGACACGACCGCGTCTCCGGAGAGCTCGTCGACTGCTGCGACGCCATGGTCGACGACTCCGCCGTCACCCAGTCCGGGCAGGGCTGGAAGATGCCGTTCATGACGGAACAGCGTGACTACGACTTCTTCGAAACGACCGCGGAGGAAGTCGTCCCCATGGAGTTCCAGGGCGTCGAGGAGGTCGACGGGGTCGAGGCCTACAAGTTCGTCCAGGACGTTGAACCGACCGTGATCGACGAGCGGGAGATCCCACGCGACGTCGCCGGTCTGGACGGCGACGGCGACGTCGTCGGCGACGAGACCTTCTCCATCGTCAGGACGTACTGGATCGAGCCGGTCAGCGGATCCCCCATCGACATCAGCGAGGACCACCACCGCACCGTCGTGGTCGACGGTGAGGAGGTCCTGACCCTGTTCAGCGGTGAACTCCGGTTCGACGACGCCACCCGCGCCGCCGCCATCGAGAGCACCGACCAGGCCCGGACCGTCCTGCCGCTGCTGCACACCACGCTGCCCATCGGCTCGCTGGTCGTCGGCATCGGGTTCATCGGTGTCGCCGTCGTCCTGATCGTCACCGGCCGCCGAGCCGAGAACTAGCTCCCCGGGAACACCGAGGACTAGCTCGCCCCGGCACTCCGCCGCAGGAACCCCGCTCCAGAAGCTCCACACCCCCAGGAGCTCCACCCCAGAGAACGGCCCCCTGACCCAGGGACCGAGGGGCCGGGCCGCCCGCACCCCCACGGGCGGCCCGGCCCTCACCAGCTGCTTCCCGCCCGGCCCGCAGGGGCTGGCCCACTACACACCCGGCCCACCGCACACCCGGAAGGGGCGCGCATGACCCCGACCACGGCCCCCGACGCCGAAGCCGAGCCGCAGAACCGAACCGGGCGGAACGGCGTCCTGGGGCTGCCCGGCGCCCTCTTCCGTGCCTGCCGCCCCCGCCAGTGGCTGAAGAACCTGCTGGTGTTCGCCGCCCCCATCGCCGCGGGGGCGCTCGACGAGCCCCGCTCCCTGCTGTTGTGCGCGGCCGTCTTCGCCCTGTTCTGCGTGGCGGCCAGCGGTACCTACCTCCTCAACGACGTGCGGGACGTGCACCAGGACCGTGCGCACCCCCGCAAGCGCCACCGCCCCGTCGCCGCGGGCCAGCTCCCGGTCCCGTTCGCGGTGGTCGCGGGAGCCGTGTTCGTCGCCGCTGCTCCGCTGGCCTCACTGGTCCTCGGCAACTGGCAACTGACCCTCGTGCTCGTCGGCTACGTCCTGCTCACCCTGGCCTACACGCGCTTCCTCAAGGACATCGTCATCTGCGACCTGGTCGCGGTCGCGGGCTGCCACGTGCTGCGGGCGACGGCGGGCGGGGTCGCCGTCGGGGTCGAGCTGACCTCGTGGTTCATCATCGTGGTCTCGCTGGCCGCCCTGCTCGTGGTGGTGGGCAAACGCGAGGCCGAACTCCGCTTCTCCAGGGCCGTACCGAAGCCGCCTCCCGGCGCGGGCGGGGCCCCGGACGAGGGGCCGCGCGAGGAGGAAACCGCCGGGCACCCCACCCGCTCGGCCCTGCTCGGCTACACCACGAGCTACCTCGCCCAGATGCGCACCATCGCCTCCGGTGCCATGATCGTCACCTACTGCCTCTGGGCACTGGAACAGAGCAGCGGACCGCTGGCGGTCTTCCACGCGGCCAGTATCGTTCCTTTCATCATGTTCGTGCTCCGCTACAACCTGCTCGTCGACCGGGGCGCGGGCGAGGAACCCGAGGAGATAGCGCTCCGGGACCGGCCCCTCCAGCTCGTCCTCGTCGCGCTGGTCCTCCTGGTCGGACTGGGAATCTATCTGTGAGTCGCCCAACCTCCCTCACCGGATGGGGCCGCACCGCGCCCACCACTGCCCGCGTGGTGCGTCCGCGCACCCCCGCCCAGGCGGCCGAAGCGCTGTCACAGGCGGGCCCGAGAGGCGCCCTGGCACGGGGCCTGGGCCGCTCCTACGGCGACGCGGCCCAGGCCGCGGGCGGACTCGTGCTGGACTGCACCGAACTCACCGGTCCGCCCCGCCTCGACACCGAACGCGGTGAGGTCACCGCGCCCGGCGGGACCGGCCTCGGCCGGATCATCGAGCACCTGCTGCGCCGCGGCTACTTCGTCCCCGTCACCCCCGGGACCAGGCACGTCACCCTGGGCGGGGCGATCGCCGCCGACGTCCACGGCAAGAACCACCACGCCGACTCCTCCATCGGCGCCCACGTGCGTTCCCTCACCCTGCTCACCCCCGACGGCCTGGTACGCGAACTCGGGCCGGACCACGGCGACCCCGAACTGTTCTGGGCCACCGTGGGCGGGATGGGCCTGACCGGCATCATCACCGAGGCCACTATCGGCGTGCACCCGGTGGAGACCGCCTACGCCCGCGTGGACACCGACCGCACCCGCGACCTCGACTCCACACTGGAGCTGATGTCGCGCACCGACCACGCCTACCGGTACACGGTCTGCTGGGTCGACCTGCTCGCCAAGGGCGCCTCGCTGGGCCGGAGCGTGCTCACCCGGGCCCACCACGCCGACCTCGCCGACCTGCCGGCCCCCCAGCGCCGCGACCCGATGCGGTACCGGGCCGGGACTCCTCTGGCGGCCCCGCCCTGGGCTCCGCCCCGACTGCTCAACCGGTGGACGGTGGGCGCGTTCAACACCGCCTACTACAACGCCGCGCCCCCGCGCCGACGCGGTCAGGCCCAGCCCCTGAGCGGGTTCTTCCACCCCTTGGACGCGGTGGAGGGCTGGAACCGCGTCTACGGTCCGCACGGGTTCGTGCAGTACCAGTTCGTGGTGCCCTTCGGTGCGGAGGACACCCTGCGCGCCGTGGTGGAAGGCCTGTCGAGGGCCGGTGCGCCGTCGTTCCTCGCGGTGCTCAAACGGATGGGCGAACCGACCCCGGGCCCGCTGTCGTTCCCCCGCCCGGGGTGGACGCTCGCCTTGGACCTGCCCGCGGAACTGCCCGGACTGGCCCGGCTGCTGAGCGGGTTCGACGAACGGGTCCTGGCCGCGGGCGGGCGGCTGTACCTGGCCAAGGACAGCCGGGCCACCGCTGAGACCGTGCACGCCATGTACCCCGGGCTGCCCGCCTGGCAGAAGGTACGGGAACGGGCGGACCCCGACGGGGTACTGGTCTCCGACCTGGCCCGCCGCCTCAAGCTCGTCTGAGGGGCCGTCCCGCTCTACGGAGGGACCGTCCCGACCCCCAACCGGAAGGACCGACCCATGCGTGACTCGCTGGGAAGCGTGCGAACCGTTCTGCTGCTCGGCGGACGCAGTGAGATCGGCCTGGCCGTCGCCGAACGGCTGGTGCGCGAGGGCGCCCGCGAGGTGGTGCTCGCCGCCCGCGGCGGCGTGGGTGACCCGCCCAGCGTGTTCAAGGCGCTGGGCGCGACCACGCACTCTCTGGACTTCGACGCCGAAGCCGCCGACACCCACGCCGGCACGGTGGCCGCCGCCGTGGAGCTGGTGGGCGACCTGGACGTGGTGGTGGACGCCTTCGGCGTGCTGGGGGAGCAGTCCGACTACGAAGCCGACCCCCTGGCAGCGGCCCGTTCGGCAGCCGTGAACTACACCGGGCACGTGTCCGCCGGGCTGGCTGTCGCCGCCCGCCTGCGCGAACAGGGCCACGGCGCCCTGGTGGTGCTGTCGTCGGTGGCCGGGGTACGGGTCCGCCGGGCCAACTTCGTGTACGGCTCCGCCAAGGCCGGGCTCGACGGGTTCGCGCAGGGTCTGGCCGACTCGCTGCACGGCAGCGGGGCGAGGGTCCTGGTGGTCCGCCCCGGCTACGTCGCCACCCAGATGTCCCGGCACGTGGACCCCGCCCCGTTCCCCGCCACACCGGGCCAGGTGGCCGAAGTCGTGTCCAAGGGCCTGCGGGGCGGTGCCACCACGGTCTGGGCGCCGCGCGTGCTGCAACCGGTGTTCGCGGGGATGCGGATGATGCCCCGGGCCCTGTGGCGCCGCCTGGGCCGTTAGCCGTCAAACTGCCCGTGATCTTGCTACCAGAAGCGAAAACAGCGCCGAAATGGCTACTGGTAGCAAGATCACGCTGGTGGTGGGGCGTTCGGGCGGGTGTTCGGGAGGAACATCGCGGGCACCATCGCCGCGGCGGTCAGCCCCGTCATCCACCAGAACGTCGCCTGGAAGGCCGTCTCCGGTCGGGCGGCGTCGGCCAGCAGGGAGGCCAGGAGCAGAGCCAGTATGGCGGTTCCGATGGCTGCGCCCAGCCGCTGCGTGACGTTCAGGGCGCTGCTGGCCCGCGGCACCCGGTCAGAGGGCAGCCCCCGGTAGGCGGTGGCCAGCATCGGCACCATTGCGGCACCCAGCCCCAGGCCGCGGACGAACATCGCCAAGGCCAACAGGGTGGGGGAGGTGTCCGGTCCCGCGAAGCCGAACGGGGCCGTGGCGGCCGCACCCACGAGGAGACCGACCACCACCAGGTAACGCGGGGCGGCGCGGTCCGCGATCGGGCCGATGATCAGGTTCACCACGGCCACGCCGGCCGCCATCGGGGCCATCAGCAGCCCGGCGGTCATGGCGGACGTGCCCTGGATCTGCTGGAAGAAGAGCGGGAGCAGGAACATGCCCGCCCAGATGCAGATCCCGAACACGAACATCAGCAGTGCGCCCAACCGGAAGAGCAGGTTCCGGAACAGGCGAAGGTCGATCACCGGTGCCGGCCCCTTGGGCCGCTTGCGCAGGGCGTGCGCCACGAAACCGGCGATCAGCAGCAGGCCGATACCCGTGAACACCAGGGCGTAGGGCGAGTCACCCAGGACGGACAGCCCGTAGAGCAGCGTCGCGATACCGGGGGAGAGCAGGAGCAGCCCGAGCACGTCGAGCCGTTCGGTGGCCCGGGGGTTCCCCTTGGGGACACCGCGCACCGCGAGCGCCATGGCGAGCAGGATGCAGGGAAGCGAGACCGCGAAGATCCACCGCCAGCCCAGTGTGTCCAGGACGATCCCGCCCAGCACGGGTCCGAGCGCGGGAGCGAGCTGGATGGGCACGCTGAGCAGACCGATCGCCCGCCCCAGCCGCTGCGGCCCGGCGGCCTGCACGAGGATCGTCATGACCAGCGGTAGGACCATGCCGCTGCCCAGCCCGGTGAGCACCCGGAAGGCGATCAGGCTCTCGATCGACCAGGCGGTCATGCACAGCAGCGAACCCGCCCCGAACAGGGCCAGCGCGGTCATCCAGGTGGCCCGCTGGCCGAACCGGTCCACGGCCCAACCGGTCACGGGGATGACCGAGGCGGTGGAGAGCAGGTAGGCGCTGGCCACCCACTGTGCGGTGGACACGGGGGCGTCCAGGGACCGGGACAGGTGGTCGACCGCCACGTTCACGATCGTGGTGTCCAGCAGGGCGGCCATCGCGCCCACCAACAGGACGCCGGCCAGTTTGAGCAGAGCGGGATCGAGCCGGTGCGGCGGGGGCGGGGCGGGCGCCGGAGGTGTCGCGGGTTCTGACCTGGGCGCGGGGTCCGTGGCTGCCGAGGGTCTGTCGGGGTCGGGGCGCGCGGACAGGGACGGGTCTTGCTTCGCCATACTGAGTAAACTACACGGTGCAGTTTCCCGGGGGAACGGTGCTGTCTCCGGCACGGAGTCGGGAGGCCGGCACGGAGCCGGGAGAATGGAAGGCGGAAGGCGAAAAGGCCGTGTGGACCAAGGGTGCGGAAAGGGAGGGAAGATGACCGACACGTGCGGTGACGGGCGCGACCGCAGGTCCGCGGCCAAGCATGCGGCCATCACGGAGGCGGCGCTGCGGGTGTTCCTGCGGGAGGGCTACGCGCGGGCCAGCGTCGACGCGATCGCGGCCGACGCCGGTGTCTCCAAGCGCACCATCTACAACCACTTCGAGGGCAAGAGGGAACTGTTCCTCAGGATCGTGTCCGAGAGCAGCGCCACCCTCGCCGCCGAGCACGCCGGAATCGCCGCCCGACACCTCGGGGGCACCGAGGACGCCCGGGCGGCACTGATCGCCTTCGGTGACGAGTGGCTGTCCCCTCGAGGACGCCGAGCTGACCACGCGGCCCTGGTCAGACTGCTGATCGGAGAGGCCGCACACTTCCCGGAGGCCGCCCGGGCCTGGGCGGACAGCGGCACCGAACACGTCCGGAGGGACCTGGCCGACCACCTGCGTGCCCTGGTCGACCAAGGACTGCTGGAGATCGAGGCGGGCGAAGAAGAGGCCGCGGCCGGCCACTACGTGTCCCTGGTCCGGAGCCCGGCCAACAACCATTCCTTCTTCGGAGCGCTGCCCCTGTCGGAGGCGGAACTGAGAACTATCGTCCGCTCCGGAGTGGACGCTTTCCTGAGAATCCACGGCCGCTGAGGCACGGCTGCCCGCCCTGCCCCAAGGGCGCGTACCTCGGTCCCGGCCGCCCGTACCTCAGCGTTCGGACGCCGGTGCCTTCAAGCGGTAGAACATCAGGGGGACCAGGCAGCACAGCATGACCGCGGCGGGGACCAGGGAGCTGCCGATGAGCATGCCCCTCAGGGCGGTCTCACTCTGCTGGACGACTTCCCCCGCCCCCGACTCGACGTAGCCGCTGACGGCCAGGGAGAGGGAGAGCAGGCCGGTGCCCACGGACTGGGCCATGGCTTCGCCGGAGGTCCACACGCCGGACAGCACTCCGCCTTGGCGACGGCCGGAGCCGTCTTCCGTGGCGAGGCAGTCGGCCAGCATGGAAGCGGGCAGCATCATGGTCCCGGACAGGCCGATGCCGACGAGTATCGAGGCGACCACGGCGCCCGGGACGCCCAGCGCGGGGATGAGGAACAGGCCGACGCCGCCGATGGCGAACACCACCGCTGAGCAGGCCGCCGCGCCGCGTTTGTCCACCTTGACGGACAGCCGCTTCCACAGTGGTGCCGCCGCCATGAGCGGTACCAGTACGCACACCATGAGGATGCTGGTGTACGCGGGCTGGCCCATCACGTTCGCTGTCACGTACGGGACACCGGCGACCATGGTGCCGGCGGCCACCGCCATGAACAGGTTGGCCGGGAACAGCACGCGGAAGTCGCGGTGCCCGAAGGCCACCCGCAGTTGGGCGGCCAGCCCTTCGGTGCGGGGCCGGTGGGCCGGGCGGGGTGCCCTGCGGGTACCCGCGACCGCACCGAGCATGGACAGCACCAGTACGGTGCCCATCACCAGGCCCATGAGGCGGTAGCCGGTCACCGGGTCGTCCGGGGCCGACTGGATGACCGGAGCCATGGCGCCGCCCAACAGCAGGGCCAGGCCCGCGAACGCGGTCCGCCACGTGTTGAGGGTGGAGCGCTCGTGGTAGTCGCCGGTGATCTCGCCCGGCATCGCGGTGTACGGCACGATGAACATGGACGAGGCCAGCGCGGCCAGGATGAACAGCAGCGCCACGTAGAGGGCGGCCTGCGCCCCTTGCAGCGGCGGCCCGGCGAACATGGCGGCGAACAGCAGCGGCAGGGTGAGCGCCCCCGTGAGCATCCACGGTCTCCTGGGGCCCCAGGAGGAACGCGTCCGGTCGGACCTGGCCCCGATGTACGGGCTGGCCATGAGGTCGATCAGCTTCGGCAGGAAGATCACCGCCCCGGCCAGCGCGGGGCTCACCGCGAGGGTGTCGGTCAGGTAGATCAGCAGCAGGAGGCCGGGGACCGTGTTGAAGATCCCCATGGCCACCGCGCCGGTGCCGTACCAGGCGTGGACTGATCTGGGGAGCGCGCCGCCGGTCGGCGTACCGGTGCGCATGACGGAGGCCCCGTCCTCGGACGGGGCCTGGTCGGTGGTGGTCACGCGCGCCCGTCCGCGGTGGCGTCGGTCGGGACCCGCTCACCCCCGGGCGCGGACCCTTCCGGGGCGCTGGCGTTGGCGGGCTGGTCGCCGCCTTCCCCGTAGAGGTCCTTGTGGGCGACCGGGTCGACGTTGTGCTGGACCGGGCAGGTCGCCGGGAAGGTGCCGATCTTGTCGACGTCGTAGCCGTCGGGGTAGCTGCGGATGTTGGGGTTCATGTCGGCCCACAGCGGTTCCTCGCGCGGCTTCATGCGCCGGACGACCTTCGCGCGCAGCTTGAGCGCGATGTCCGCGGACTTGCGCCAGGCCTTGCTGGGCGGGTCGTAGCGGAAGGCCTTGATCAGCGAATCGTCGAGGATCGCCATCGAGAACTTGCGGGCCAGCCCGGACACGCGCGGCGGGTAGAACGTCACCATCAGGTCGAGGGTCGAGTCGGAGACCTTGCGGCCGCCCTCTGTGTAGGCGAAGTGCTCGTCCTCGTAGCTGTTCAGCAGGTCGCGGAACTCGGCGTAGGTCTCGGGGATGTCCTTGATCCCCATGTACTTGCCGAGCTTGCGGTAGTAGTGCGTGATCGCGCTGATCTCGTGCTCGGACAGCTTGCGCCAGCCGTAGCCGTAGTCGTTGAGCCAGCGCACCGGCATGACGACGAAGGTGCTCAGCACGTAGCGGTAGTCGTCGTTGCTGATGTCGTAGGAGCGGTGCATCTGGTTCATCCGGCGCAGTGAGTCGCGCCCCTTACCGGGCTCGAAACCGTGCCGGATCATGTTGCCCAGGATGAGCGCGGTGTCGTCGTAGCGCTTCTGCGTGCTGCCGGTGAACTGGTCGGTGTTGCCCAGCAGTTCACCGATGGTGGGCACGGCGTAGGTGCGGTACAGGGCGATGCCCAGGGCTCGGCCCATGTCCCACGGGAACTCGTGGGAGTTGAGGATCTGCATGATCCGCACACAGTCGGCTTCGGCGTCCAGGCGGTGGATCTCGTCGCGCCAGTCGAAACGCTTCATTCTCAGGGTCCTTCTTCAGGGGAGCGGGGACGGTGGCAACGGGGGGATGGGCAACACACGGCTGGGCCGGGTGCTGTGCTGGGGGTGGCGGGGTGGCCGGCTTGGGGAACGTTCGGCCTGGGCTGGCGGGGCGGGTTCGGGACGGGGTGTCTACTGCTCGGTGGACTCCGAGGCGGCGGGGGAGACGGCCTGGCCGGGGGCTGGCACCTGGGCGCCGGTGGCGGGGACCTCCTGGGTGCGCAGGTCGTGGGGGACCGGGCAGCCCTTGGGGAAGGTGCCGATGCGCGAGGGGTCGTAACCGTCCGGGTAGCTGCGGATGTTGGTGCTCATCCGCGCCAAGCGGGGCTCCTTACGCGGTTTCATGCGCCGGACGACCTTCGCGCGCAGCTTGAGCGCGACGTCGCCGGACTTGCGCCAGAAGGCCGAGGGCTCGGGGTAGTCGAAGGCCTTGATCAGCGGGTCGTCCAGCAGCCCCTTGGTGAAGGGCCGGACGAGGGGGCGCTGCCAGGCCGGGTAGAAGCCGACCATCAGTTCGAGGGTGGCGTCGGAGACCTTGCGGCCGCCCTCTGTGTAGGCGAAGTGCTCGTCCTCGTAGGAGTCCATGAGGTCGCGGAACTCGGCGTAGGTCTCGGGGATGTCCTTGATCCCCATGTACTTGCCGAGTTTGCGGTAGTAGTTGGTGCTGGCCGCGATCTCGTGCTCGGACAGCTTGCGCCAGCCGTAGCCGTAGTCGTTGAGCCAGCGCACCGGCATGACGACGAAGGTGCTCAGCACGTAGCGGTAGTCGTCGTTGCTGATGTCGTAGGAGCGGTGCATCTGGTTCATCCGGCGCAGCGCGTCCCGGCCGCGGCCGGGCTCGAAGCCGTGCTCCATGATGTCGTTCAGGATGAGCGCGGTGTCGTCGTAGCGGTGCTGGGTGCGCTCGGTGAACTCGCGGGTGTCTCCGAGGAGCTGGCCGACGGACGGAACGGCGTAGGTGCGGTACAGGGCCAGCCCAAGGGCCTGCTCCATGTCCCACGGGAACTCGTGCGTGTTCAGGATGCGTGTGATGCGCTCGCAGTCGGCCTCGGCGTCCAGGGTATGGATCGTGTCGCGCCAGTCGAAACGCTTCATGGGAACTCCACCTTCGTCCGGGCCCGCCCGAGACGGGTCCATGGTCATCGGTGCGCCAACGCCCGCCAACGTGACGTTTCGCCGCCCCGCACTTTACCTGGGTGGTTCGCGTGTACAGAAAGTCCGGGTGCTCGGTGCCGCTTTCACTCCCGAACCGTGTCCGGAACGTGCCCGAACGGCGAGGGGGAGGGACGTCCGAGCCCCTCCCCCTCGCCCAGCCGGGTCGCCCAGTCGTGCCTCTAAGCCGTCACGCGTTCGGCCACCCGGTTGACCAGCGTCAGCAGCACCTGCTTGGCCGATTCGCGCTGACGCGCGTCGCACAGGGCCACCGGGATCTCCGGGCTGAGGCTGAGCGCCTCCCGGACCTCCTCGGCTTCGTACTCGTGGGCGCCCTCGAAGCAGTTCACCGCGACCACGAACGGCACTCCCCGCCGCTCGAAGAAGTCCACCGCGGCGAAACAGGTCTCCAAGCGGCGGGTGTCGGCTATGACGATCGCGCCCAGGGCCCCCTCCGACAGCTCCTCCCACATGAACCAGAAACGCTCCTGGCCGGGCGTACCGAACATGTACAGCACGAGGCTGTCGCTGATGGTGATGCGGCCGAAGTCCAGGGCCACGGTGGTGGTCGACTTGGACTCCACACCGGACAGGTCGTCGACGCCGTAGCTGGCCTCGGTCATCACCTCCTCGGTGCTGAGCGGGGAGATCTCGCTGACCGCGCCGACCAGCGTGGTCTTTCCGGCGCCGAAACCACCGGCCACCAGGATCTTCAGTGCCGAGGGAACGGGGGCCTCGGCGCCCCGGTCAGAGTCTCTGGATGCCATCGAGAACCGCCTGGAGTACGTCCCGGCTCACCGGGCTCTGTGCTTTGTAGGGGGCGCGGGCCAAGGCGAGGCCGCGGTTGAGCAGGTCGCTGAGCAGGACCTTGACGACGGCGACGGGGATGTCCAGGTGCGCGGACACCTCGGCCACCGACTGGGGGCGGCGGCACAGCTCGAGGATCCGGAGTTGTTCCGGTTCGAGGGCCATTTCATCGACCTCGGCGCGCTTGGCCGCGATCACCACGCTGATCATGTCCAGCTGGACGGTGTCCGCGTGGTCCCGGCCCTGCGCGATCACGTACGGGCGGACGAGCGGGCCCGCCTCCTCCGGACCGCCGCCTGCGGGGGCGTCGTCGCCGAACCCGCCGACCGCGTCGCGGTGCGGCGGGCCCTGCGGTATCCCGCCCGGATCGAACTCGTTGTGTGCTTGCATACCGCCCCCTATCGCGTGGCTTCCCCGGTGGCACCCTCACGGCGGGGCGCGGCGTCGAGGTAGCGGCCTACCTGTTCGACCAGGACGTTCGTCTCGTAGGCGATGAGACCGACGTCGGAGCTCTCCTCGGCAAGGACGGCCAAGCAGGCGCCGCGGCCCGCTCCCGTCACGAACAGGTAGGCGTTCTCCATCTCGACGACGGTCTGCAGGACCTCGCCGCCGCCGAAGTGGCGGCCGGTGCCCCGCGCCAGGCTCTGGAACGCGGACGCCACCGCCGACAGGTGCTCGGCGTCCTCCTTGACCAGGTCCTCGGAGCGGCCGATGAGCAGGCCGTCGGCGGAGAGGACGATCGCGTGGCGAGAGCCCACAGCGCGGTCGAGCAGCTCGTCGAGCAGCCAGTTGATGTCCCTCTTGCCCGCGGTGCTGCCGTTTCCGGGCTCGACGCTTTCGGTACTCGTCACGGTTACGCGTCCTTGTCGGTGTCGTTGGTGTTGTGCTTGCCTTCGCGACGTCCGCGGTCCGTGCCCTTCTGAAACGCGGACATGTTCCGGCGCAGGCGCGCCAGCCGTTCCGTGCTGTCCAGCGCCGATTCGGAGGAGGCACCACCGGCCGCGGGCCCGGTGCGGCCCTCGTCAGCCGAGTCGGTCGCCAGCTGGGGCGCCAAGTTCTCCTGAGGGCGCCGCTTGGGCAGTGGTGGGCGTCCCCCGGCCGCATCCACCGTCTCGGGAACGTTCGGCTCCTGGGCGGGGGACGGCGCGGAGGAGTCGGGCACCGCACTGATCTTGGAGCTGCGGGTGGGCAAGGTGGGGCGGCCCTCGTCCTTGGCCGGCGAATTGAGGAGGTCGTCCCCAGGGTCCGCAGTCGGGGTGGAGGCCGGGGCCTCCGGCCGTGACCCTTCGCTCGCACCGGAACCGTTGGATTCCGGGGCGGGGCGGTCGTTACCCGAGTCCTTCGGCGGAGTGGAAACGGAGGTCAGGAGGGGCTTTCCGGGCCTCGCGGCCTTGCCTGCCTCGAGAGCGGCGCCGGGAGTGCGGTCGACGATCTCGCGCACCTCCCAGATGTCCTCACCGGTGTTCTCTCCGGAGGGCAGCGGGGTTCGGTCGCCGGAGATCAGTTCCTGCGGTAGCAGGACGATGGCCTGGACACCGCCGTACGGCGACGGGCGCAGGTGCACGCGGATGCCGTGTCGGTGGGCCAGGTGCGAGACCACGAAGAGGCCGAGGCGCATCTTCTCGTTGAGGCGCATGACGTCGAACTCCGGCGGGTCCGCCAGCAGCGCGTTGGCCGAAGCGAACTCGCCGTCGGTCATGCCCAGACCGCGGTCCTCGATCTCGATCGTCACGCCGTTGTGAACGTCCTCGCTGCTCAGACGCACGTTCGTGTGCGGGGGCGAGAACATGGAGGCGTTGTCGACCAGTTCGGCGACCAGGTGGATGACGTCGGCGACGGCGGGGCCGTTGAGGTTGACGCGGGCGATGCGCTCGCGCTTGACGCGGGTGTAGTCACCGGACTCCGAGATCGCACCGCGCAGGACGTCGATCAGCGGCATCGGACGGTGCCAGGTGCGGCCCGGGGCCTCGCCGCCGAGGATGAGCAGGTTCTCGGCGTTGCGCCGGGAACGGGTCGCGAGGTGGTCCAGCTTGAACAGCTGGGCGAGCTGTTCCGGGTCCTCCTGCTCGCGCTCCATCCGGTCCAGCAGGCGCAGCTGGCGGTGCACCAGGGTCTGGCTGCGGTGCGCGATGTTCAGGAAGACGCGGTTGACGCCCTGACGCAGCTCGGTCTGCTGCACTGCTTCGTCGATCGCGGAGCGCTGGGCGGTGTTGAACGCCTTGGCGACGTCGCCGATCTCGTCCTCTTCGGCCCTGAGCTCGGGCAGTGCGGTGGTGGTGTCCACCCGCTCGCCGCGGTGCAGGCGGCCCATGATCTCGGGCAACCGGTTCTCCGCCAGGTCCTGGGACTCCTCCCGAAGCGTCAGGAGGCGGTCGGTGAGTTTCCGGGAGGAGCGGCGGGCGAGGGAGAACGCGATCACGATCGCGGCCGCCACGCCGAGGCTGCCGGCGACGGCGACGATCACGGCCTGGTTGGCGTCCTCGCGGGTCATCTGAGCGGCGTAGAGGGCTTCCTCCGCTCCGAGGTCGGTGAGCTCGGTGAGTACCGGCTCGTAGGCGGCGTCCCACTCGGCCTTCTCGATCGGCATGGAGAGGTCGTCGTCGGTCGTGGGGGTGAGGGTGACCGGGTCGGTGACGGTCTCCGCGTCGATCTGCCGGTCGGTGATCTCCTCGGCCATGGACGTGAGGGAGGCGAACTCGGGGCTCTCCAACACCGCCTCGTACCGGTCGACGAGGCCGTCGCCGGCCAGGTAGGGGGCGTTGGCCTCCATGAGGGTCTCGAAGGCGCCCACCAGCCGGGTGAACTCGCGCTGGTCCTCGACGGTGAGTTCGTCGGTGGCGAAGGCCCGGGCGATCTGGGCGTCGGCCTGGGCGAACACGTCCACCGTGCGGAAGAGGTAGACCGCGGTGAAGCCGGGACTGACGGCGTCGCCCTCGTTGCCTTCGCGGCCCTGGCTGTCGAAGCTGTCGGCGCCGTGCAGGACGAGCTCGTTGTAGTAGTCCAGGACATCGGCGCGCGAGGCGTTGCCGGCGTCGACGGCGTCGCGGATCTCGCCGATCTCCTGGTACATGTCGTAGAGCATCTCGATGTGCATGCCGCCGTCACCCGGCGCGAGGTCGGCGAACCCCATGAGGTCGTCGACGACGACGCCGAGGGAGCCGTCGGTGTCCTCGCGCGCCTCGATCAGCTCTTGGGCCAGGTCCGCGTCGTCTGGGTCCTCGATGTGGGCGATCGTCGCAGACCGTTCGGTCATCGAGTCGACCAAGCCGACGGCGGCCGGGGTGACGAGGTCGTCCGTGGCCGAGGAACGGATCAGCTGATAGGCCGCGTTGCCGCCGAGCACGAAGGTGAGGATCAGCCACAGCGCGACCAGCGCCGTGGTGGGGATCATGACCATGGCGCGGATACGGGCGGTGATCGTCCGCCCACGTTTTTTCGGTACTGCCTGCACGGTTCTCCTGTCGATCCGCGTCAAAGTCTTCTGGGATGGGTCGGGGCCCTGGTCGCCTGGCCGAGCTTCCGCGGCTGGCGCGCTCATGCGGCCCTCCACCCGGTGGGCCGCGCCCAACCCTTGTGGGGTGGTCGACGCGGGACTTACCGCAGAGTAACCACAAACGGGGGTTTCGGCGTGGGGGATCGTATCTCGCCCGAGAAACGGGGGATTATCCGGGTGGTGCAGGCAGTCTGCCATGAAGCGATGAAATGTACATACAAGTGCAGGTATGACGGTTACGCACGGTCGGCCGTAAGGCCACACGAAGTATTATGGGACAAACGTCACATGAAGACCAGGGGGGCTGTTTATTGGTCCATACCAGTGAGCCCCAGAGGGCCTCTCCACCCGTCACCCTCGGACCTCTGCCGCGTCAAATCGCCGTTCCCCCCACGCACGGCCGCGGACCGTACTAGCCTGGCGCACCGACGACTAGGGGGACGGACACATCATGGGGCAACCCTTCGGCGGCGGGCAGGCTGCCATCGAGGTGGCGGTGGTCGCCGTACCGCTGCTGATGGTGATCGGGGCCGCCCTCTACCTGCGCGGACAGCACCGGCGCTACGGGCGCCTGGTCGGCTGGCCCGGACAGCTCACCCTCGCGGCCCTGCTCAGCGGGATCGGGCTGGCCGTGTACGCCGTCTGGCCCCTGCCCCCGTCTGCCGACGGGCTCTGCCCGGTCACACCCGCCCCGGCGCCGCCCCTGGAGCTACGCGACGCGGCCCTGGCCGTGGGGGTGTTCCTCCCGGTGGGGCTCCTGGCCCGCTCCCGGTTCCGCCGCGGGCTCCTCACCACCCTCGCCCTGGGCGCCGTCCTAGCCCTCGCGGTCACCGCGATACGTGCCACCGGCATCCTCGGCCTCTACCCCTGCGCCTACAACGCCGTCGCCCCCGAGG
Organism: Nocardiopsis oceani; assembly: GCF_054777395.1. Classification (NCBI taxonomy): domain Bacteria; kingdom Bacillati; phylum Actinomycetota; class Actinomycetes; order Streptosporangiales; family Nocardiopsidaceae; genus Nocardiopsis; species Nocardiopsis oceani. The sequence goes on along the minus strand of NZ_BAAHAR010000045.1, from coordinate 7,998 downwards.
CCGCCGGTGCCGGTGTCGCCGGAACCCTGTTGGGCTGGCTGCTGGCCCGCTGGGTGCCGCCGCTGTGGCCGTTCGGTCCGGCGCGCTCCTGGCCCTCAGCGGTGCCCGACCGCGCCGCCCCCGACCTCGCCCGCCGCATTCTCGGTTCACTGCTCGACCTCGGGCTGTGGTGGTGCGGAGCGGCGACGCTGGTCGCCGTGTTGCGCGCCTACGGAGTGGTCCGCGAAGGGGCGGAGCCGGAGGTCCTGACCGGAACCCTCCTGGGGCTGGCCGCCGTGTTCGCGCTCTTCCTGCCGCTGCTGCGCCGTGACCGCGCCACACTGGGCGGGGGCGCCGTGCACCTGGCGCTGACCGAGCGGGACGCACCCCGCCCGGCCGCCCGCCGCCGGGTCCTGGCCCGGGGCGTGCTGTTGTACGCGCCGGTGACCGCGCTGGTCGCGTTCGGACTCCCGTGGATAGCGCTCGTCGTCGTCGCGGTGCACGGCAGCACCGCCGTGGTCCGGCCGGACGGCACGGGCCTGGCCGACCTGGTGTGCGGGGTCCGGGTCCGCACCCGCTCCACCGTCGACGGCGGGCTGCCCCGCCGCCTCGTCCGCTACGTCCCACCCCCGGAAGGGGAAGGGCCCAGCGATTCCCCTGGTCCGACTAGTCAGACCAGTGCAGGTAGCCCAGGAACAGGCCGATGAGGAGCAGGAGCAGGCCGAGGCCGCCGAACATGCCCCTCACCCAGTGGCTGAGCCAGGGAGCGGACACGATGCGGGCGCGCTCGGGCACGTCGGGGTCGTAGGACACCGTGACGATCTCTCCGGCCCGGGAGGCCATCCACCCGGTGTTCTCGTGCTCGGCGTGCACCTCGTTGCCGTCCTCGGTCTGGAACTGGACGATCATCCGGGAGGCCACCGAGGTCTCGTGGTAGCCGATCACCCTCCCCTTGGCGCGCACGCCGCTGCGGAGCAGGCGCATTTCGAGCCGTGTATCACGGGTGACCATCCACAGCAGGATCACGCCCGCGACCATGGGAAGGAGGGGGTACAGGTCGGCCATGGCGGGGGAGTCCTCTCCGGGATTCTTCGTGTGGGATCTCAGCGCGGGGAGGCGGGGGAACCGATCAGGCCGTCGGCCATGTGCGCCAGGGTGGCGTGGATGTCCTCGACAGGACGTTCTGGCTGGAGGGTACGCCAGTCGAGAGCCACCGTCACCACCATGCCGAAAAGAGCGGATCCCGCAAGGGCAGTGTCCAGATCCGGACGGGTGAGCTCGAGTTCGACCATGGTGTCCAGCTGGCCGGTGATGACCCCGATCGCCTCGGTCCGGATCTGCCGGATGGTCGTGTACCAGTCCCGGTTGGTGCGCCAGGACTCGGCGATGAGCAGCCGGGCGAGCGCCTCGTGGGTGCCGATGAAGATCACCCCGGCCCGCAGGACCTCGGCCAGGGCTTCGCGCGGTCCGGCGCCCTCCTCCGGGGCGGGCACCGCGTCCCGCAGCGTTTCGGCGAGCCGGGTCACGCCCCACTCCATGAGAGCCGCGTACAGCTCGCTCTTGCCGCCGAAGTTGTAGTAGACGGTGCCCTTGGCGACCCCGGCCTGCTCGGCTATCTCGTCCACGGTGGTGTCGCCGTAGCCCTGTTCGGAGATCAGCGTGACGGCCGCCTCGAACAGTTTGCGGCGGGTCGCTTCGCGGCGGCTGCCGGCGGGCTTCGCGGTGTCGGGGGTACTCACGTTCATCCATCCCATTCTGCCCCTGGTGGGGCGGGGCGCGCACGGTCAAGCGGTCCGGGGCGCACCCCGCCCCAGCATGGCCTAGATCTTCAGCGCCGGGTAGAGCGAGGACATCGTCCACATGCGCTTGCTCTCCACGGTCCGCCAGGTGAGCAACAGGGGCACCAGCAGCCAGAGCGACATCACCCCGAAGGCCTGCCAGACCAGCATCATGTCGCCGCCGCCGATCAGGTTCCGCATGGCGGTCACCCCCCAGTGCAGGGGCAGGTACGGGCCGATGGCCTGGAAGAACGCCGGGCTCGTCTCGATCGGGTACGTGCCGCCCGCCGACGTCAGCTGGAGTACCAGCAGCGCCAGCGCGACCACGCGGCCCGCGGCGTTGAGCCGCACGGTCAGGAACTGCACGGTCGCCGTGAACGCGGCCGACGTCAGCAGCAGGAACGCGATGAGCAGCGGCCAGTTCTGGGATTCCAGGCCGAGCCCGACGTGCAGGACGGCCATCATGACCAGTACCTGCGCCCAACCGATCATCAGCGGGACCATGCGCCCGGCCAGGGCCACCCGCCAGGACGCGGCGGAGGAGGCCAGGGCGCGCGTGGAGAGCGCGGGCAGCACCATGAAGACGACCATGGCACCCACCCACAGCGACAGGGGCACGAAGAACGGGGCGAAGCCGCTCCCGTAGTTGGGCACCTCGTTGTCCACCTCGCTGTCCAGCCGGACCGGTTCGCTCATCATCTCCGTGGCGTTGGTGCGGCCCTGGTCGGAGTAGGTGGGAATCTCCTCGGCCCCGTCGGCCAGCCCCTCGGCGAGGTCGTCGGAGCCGGAGGACAGGTCGCCCAGGCCGTCGTGCAGGTCCCCGGCGCCGCCGCTGAGCGTGTCCAGGCCCGTATTGAGGTCGTCGGCGCCGTCGGAAGCGTCGGAGAGCCCGTCGCGCAGGTCACGCGACCCCTGCGCCAGGTCTTCGAGCCCGTCGGCGAGAGCGTCGACCTGGTCCCGGGCGTCCTCCGCGTCGTCGACGATGCCGGGCAGGTCCTCGGCCAGGTCCGAGGCCTTCGCGCTCAGCGCGGCGGCCTCGGCGGCGGCGTCGTCGATGTCGTCGCGGTTGTCGTTCACGAACCCGGCCGCCGAGAGCGCCGTGTCCATGGCGTCCTGGAGGTCGGTGAGGAGTTCGTGCAGGTCGGGGTCGTCCTGTTCCAGGTCCGGGTTGGCGTCCAGGTAGTCGCCGAGCCGGCCGTCGACCTCCTCGAGACTGGACACGTCGATCTCATCCGGCAGCTCTTCCAAGGCCGTGGACACGTCGCCGGAGACCTCAGCGACCTGGTCGGCGCGGTCCTGGATGCCGGGGATGTCCTCCTCCAGCTGGGGCAGCCACTCATCGGCCAGCTGGTCGAGGTCGTCCACCTTCTCGGAGACCTCGTCCGAGGCCTCGGTGGCGCCGTTGGCGAGCGTCCTCGACCCGGTGTAGAGCTCGTCGATCCCGCCGCTGAGCGATCCGGCGCCGTCGTGGGCGTCTCCTATGCCGTCCGAGAGCTCTTCCGAACCGGTCTCGGCGTCGCCCGCGCCCGTGGCGAGCTCGTCGGCGCCCTCGGCCGCTTCCTCGGTGCTGTCGTGGATCTCGTTGAAGCCCAGGAAGATCTGGTCGAGGTAGTCGCTGACGGCGGAGTTCGCGGCGGCCTCGCGGATCTCGTTGAAGGCGCTTCCGGCGAGCTGCCGCACGATATAGCTGTTGGAGTCGTTGTAGTTGGCGACCAGCAGCGCCGGGACCGGGTCCTCGCGGTCGCGGGAGGGCGAGGTGATGGCCTCGCTGAAGTGTGCGGGGATGGTGAGCGTGACGTAGTACGTGCCGTCGCTCAGCCCTTCGGCGGCGGTGTCGCCGTCGACGAGGTGCCAGTCCAGGTCGGCGCCGTCCAAGAGGGTGTCGGTGAGTTCCTCGCCAGCCTCGACCTCCTCACCGTCCGCCTCGGCTCCCTCGTCCTCGTTCACGATCGCGACCGGGAGGTTCTCCATCCGGTCGAAGGGGTCCCAGAACGACCACAGGTACATCCCCGAGTAGAGCAGGGGGATGAGCATGAGGGCGGCGAGCGCCGCGGTGGGCAGCGGCGACCGCAGGAAGGACCGCATGGTGAGCAGTCCGAGACGGGGCACCGCGAGGAACCGGTAGAGCGGTGCCTTCCTACGATTGGCCACGCTGCCCACCCCCGTGCTCGCCGTCGCGGCCGTGGTCGAGTAGTTCGCCGATACCGATCAGTTCCTCGGCTTCCTCTGTCGGTTCCGTTCCCTCGGCTTCCCCGGCGTCGGGACCCGAGGGTGCGCCCTGCCTGATGGGGATGGGCCCCTGAGTGTCGGGGCCGGAGGCCGCTCCGAGTTCGTGGGCGTCCGCGCAGGTGGCGATCACGGTCAGGCCTTCGCTTGCCAGGTCCTTCAGGGACCGCCACATGTCGGCTTGGTGTTCTGTGCTGAGCCCGGCCTCGACGTTGTCCACCGCGAGCAGGCGCGGTTCGGAGACCAGTCCGAGGGCAATACCGAGCCGTCGCCGCTCCAGTGCGGAGAGCTCTTTGATGAGGGCGTTGCGGTCGAGGTCGGCCAGCCCCAAGGCCTCCATGGCCTGGTCGGCCACGACCTTGGCGGCGGGCCGGACTCTCAGCAGGCGGGCCTCGGACAGGTGCTCCCGTACGCGGAGGCGGTCGTCGAGGACGTTGACCCCGCTCATCAGCCCGAGTGAGCTGATCCGCCGTACCTTCCGCGCCTCCTTGGGCAGCGTGTACCCGTCGACGTGCAGAGTTCCCTCGGTGGGCTTCATCCGTCCGGTGAGGGTGAGCAGCAGTGCACTGCGTCCGCCTCCGGAGTCGGCTTGGAAGACGGTGAGCGTCCCAGGGCGGGCGGTGAAGTCGATCCCCGTGTAGACGGGGCCCTCGCCGGTGGTGAGCGTGACGCCCTCGGCGTGCACACGAGCTCCGGTGGCCCGACGCATTCTTGTGGCCTCCCCCTTTTTTTGAACTGACCAGTCAGTACAAATTCTCGCCCCACGGTACTGGCCCGGTTCGGTGGCCCCGGGCGTTCGGGCCTGTGTCCTCGGGCACAACGCGCCGCACCGGCGGCTGGCCGGATCTCGCCATCGTCTTGCTGGAAATTCGTAATTACGTATTATTGGTTTCAGGTCAGCGAGCGAGTCACCTGGGAGAGAGCATGAGAAAGCCTGCCCGTGTACTGCAGCGGGTCTATGTGGTGAGCATCCCGGTGCTGTTCTGCTTCTGCGCACTGGTGGCGTTCGGACCCTTCGGGATCTCCCCGGTGTGGGCCCTGGTCGCGGTGGCGGCCTTCTTGGGCCTGCTGGCCGTCACCGTCCTGGTCCTGCGCCGGGAGAGGAAGCACATGGAAGCTCAGGGGGACCGCTCGGCGGTCGAGGTCGCGCCGCCGGTCACGGGGGAGTGGGTCGCGGTGAACAGCCCGGCCGACAAGGTCCCCAGCCACGGCACCCGCCAACTGGGCCAGAAGTACGCGATCGACGTCTTCCAGGACTCCGGGCGCCCCCTGATCGACGGCTGGTGGCCCGCCATGCGGCGCCCCGACGACGGCTTCCGAGCGTTCGGGGAGCCCATCCTGGCCGTGGCCGACTCCACGGTCGTTCGCGCCTCGGACGGGCAGCGCGACCACCTGAGCCGCAACAGCTGGCCCGCCTACGTCTACCTGATGCTGGTGGAGGCCATCGGCCGTTCGATCGGCGGCCCGCACCGCATCTTCGGCAACCACGTCGTCCTGGACCTGGGCGACGGCGTCTACGCCGCGTACGCGCACCTCCGGCGGGGGTCGGTGGCGGTCGGGGTCGGAGACCGGGTCACCGCCGGGCAGCTCATCGGTCGGTGCGGGAACTCGGGCAACACCAGCGAGCCCCATCTGCACTTCCAGCTGATGGACAGCCCTGAGCTCGCGGAGGCACGGGGCATCCCCTTCACCTGGTCCGGTGTGGGCGTCCCGCCGGCCGGTGAGGCCTTCACCGCCGGCCCCCTCACCCGCTGAACCATGGTGCCCCGCCGCACGTCCTAGACTGCGCCCGGAAGGCTTGGTGCTGAGGGGACGGGAGAGACGCGTGACCGACATGGCTCAGCGGGCGGCCAAAGCTCTGGACGACCCGGAGAACTGGCCGGAGGACCCCAAGGAGGCGGTGAGCCGCCAGCGCCTACTGGCCGACCGGGTGCGCACCGAACCGTTCGACCCCGACTCTGTTCGCTACGTGGCCGGGTTGGACGTCAGCTACGGCGTGGGGGACAAGGAGCTCGCCGCCGCGGCGGTCGTGCTGGACACGCGCACGCTGGAAGTGGTCGACACGTCCCTGGTCGCTGATGCCCCGTCCTTCCCCTATATCTCCGGGCTGTTCGCCTTCCGGGAGCTGCCCCCGGTCCTCAAGGCCATCGAAGGGCTCTCCGTCACCCCCGACGTGTTCGTCAGCGACGGGTTCGGCCTCGCCCACCCGCGCCGCTTCGGGATCGCGAGCCACTTGGGCGTCCTCATCGACGCCCCGGTGATCGGCTCCGCGAAGTCCGTGCTCTACGGGAAGAACGCGCTCCCCGCAGCGGAGCGCGGTTCCTGGACCCCCATGGTCGCGGGGCGCTCGGAGCTGGTCGAGGACACCGCAACCCTCGCCGCCGAAGGGGCCGAAGTCATCGGCCGCACGCTGCGCACCCGTGCCCGGACCAAACCCGTCTACGTGTCCGTGGGCCACCGCGTGGACCTGGCAGGCGCCGCCGACCTCATCCTGCGGATGTCGCCCAAGTACCGGATCCCCGAACCCATCAGGCACGCGGACCGGCTCTGCGGCCAGTACCGCAAGGAACACGGTGCCACGGCCTGACGGAACGCGCGGCCTGACGGAATGTCTGGCGTGATGCGCCTCCCGGCCTGACGGATTGTCTGGCGTGATGCGCCTCCCGGCCTGACGGAATGCCTACCGTGATGCGCCTCCCGCTCAGTGGAACGACGGGCTATCGATGGATATTATTTCTCTGTTGGTTGGGCTTTTTCTGTCGGTTGGCGGTTCCCTCCTTTCCCGCCGCTCGATTGTGGCCGTCTCCGCTGCGCGCGTCAAGGTCGTCGCCATCGAGCGCTTCGCGCGTCATTGGCGCTCCACCTTGACCCGCTTCGCTGCGACGGCGGGTTGGCGGCTACAGGGAAAGGGGGACGGGTGGTTGAGGTCCGAGCCATTTCGGGCTTCGCCCGAAAACTGATTCTTTCGGCCTGGCGGCCGATGCCTGCCACGCCGCCGGAGCGTTGACGCCTGGCGGTGTCGCGGCCGGTCAATGCGGGAGGCGAAAACCCCGATGATCTTGCCCCTGTCTCCACCCTCGACCGTCGAGAGTGGAGACAGAGGCAAGATCATCACCATTCGGGCGCGCATATGTCCGCTTTGCCCGGGAATGCGCACGGGGGGTAGGGGCCCTTTTTTCGAAGGCTTCTCTTTGGGGAGCGGAAAGGCGGGCCAGGGTGGGCGGGTAAGTGTTTTATCACCCCCAGGATAGGTCCTTTCTGCGCCCTTCTTGATATCCTTAGGGCATGACTTCTTCTTTCGGGCAGTGCGGGAACACGGCGGGCAATACCCCCGCCGCGACCGCCATGAGTGCTGCCCGGAAGAACATCGCCTCGGAAATGGGCGAGGTGCCCCCGACCGGTGCGGCCGGTGAGGTGCTGGATGTGATCTCGCAGGTGTGCGAGGACATGGAGCAGGCCCAGCTTGCGATGCTGCTGCGTCTGGCCCAGCTGGAAGCGGCCGGCACCCTGTTGGAGGCGGGTGGGCAGCGGTCGGTGCAGAACTGGCTGATCCACTCGGTGGGGATGGTCCCCGGTGAGGCCAACGGGCGCGCCGAGCTGGCCCGGCGCCTGTTCGCCCGGGAGCTTCCCGCCACCCGCCAAGGCTTGGACTCTGGGTTGTTGTCGATCGGGGAGGCGGTGGCGGTGTGCCGGGCCGCTGAGCGGGCGGTCAAGGCGCGCAACACCGGCCGCCACCCCGATGCCGGGGAGTTTCGGCGGATGATGGAGGCCGGGATCGTGGCCGCTAAGGCCAAGGAGCCGGCGATGTCGACCTCCCACATCGCCCGGCTGGGCCGGGAGCTGCTGGCCCAGTACAACCCGGCTGTGGTGGAAGAGCAGTACCAGGCTGCCTTCGACGCCCGGGGTGCACGCCTGGTGCGCACCTTTGATGCGACCTTCATGGTCGAGCTGTGGGGTCCGAGTGAGCACGCCGAGGAGATCCAGCGTGAGCTCAAGGCCCACGAGGTGGACTATG
>NZ_BAAHAR010000044.1:0-73826 GCF_054777395.1 Nocardiopsis oceani | reverse complement strand
GACGTGGTCGTCGCAGAAGACGTAGAGTGCGGTCAGAAGGGTGTCCAGGTCTCGTTTCACACCAAGACTCTGCGGCACCCTTCGCTGTGTCCGCTACCTGCTTACACATCGGACTCACTCATCTAGGTGCTCTTCGGTTTCGCGGCCCTCTGCGCGGTCGGCGTCCTCACCGCGGTCGCGGCCCGCCGCCCGGTGCGCGCCACCTGACCAGGGCCACCCCGTAGGCGACGATCCAGACGACCCACAGCAGCCAACCGGCCAAGCCCACCTGCCCCCAGGGTCCACCATGCTCGATCACCCAGGGTGTGAGCGTGGCGGACCCGAACAACAAGGCGGCCGAGACCAACCCGAGCCCCGTGTGCCAGCGGCCGATCACACCCGAGCGCAGTCCGCTCACGGACAGGCCGAGCAGGGCCAGGGCCAGGAAGGTGCCGTTGAGGGTGAACAGGGAGTCGTGCAGCGCCCACAGGGCGGGCGGCGCGCTCTCGGTGGCGGCCAGGGCCAGGCGGATCGCGATGACCCCGCAGAAGGCGGCGTTCTGCAGGACCAACCCGGCCAGGCCCACCAGGGACCAGGCCTCGTTGCGATCCCCCTCCGAGCTTCGGGTGGCCGCGAACACCCCCGCGCCGAACAGCACCGCCAGCACCCAGGCCGTGGGGATCAGCATCGCGGCCAGGCCCACCGTGTCCCCGTGCGAGCCGAAGAACGCGGCCGCTTCCTCGATGTCGGACCCCGCGTGCGGAAACCCGGCGGGGACCGTGATCAGGTTCCCGGCGACGATCACGGTGGCGAAGCCGATCGCCGCTATCCCGGCCAGCCGAGTGAAAGGCAGACGCGGTGCGCTATTATTAGATACATGTGTCATATATTGAATATATGACACGGAAATCCGGAAGGCGATGATGGGTACCGAAACGGGGCGACGGCGCTATGACTCCCTGCGGCGCACCGCACAGGCACAGGAGACCAGGGCCGGGATCGCCCGCGCCGCCCGCCGACTCTTCGTCACGCGCGGGTGGTTGGCCACGACCGTGCGCGAGGTGGCGCGCGAGGCAGGCGTCTCGGTGCCGACCGTCTACGCGGCCTACGGCAATAAGACCGGTCTGCTCCTGGCGCTGACCGAGGCGGCCAACCTGCCCGCCGACGCGGAGCGCATGCTCGCGGAGCTGGAGGACACGGAGGCCACCCCCGAAAGCGAGCTCCTGGCGATGGCAGCCTACGACCGGCGGCTGTTCGAGCACTCGGGTGATGTCATCACCCTGGTGCGCGAGGCGGGCCGCACGCACCCCGAACTCGCCGAGGCCTACCGGGAGGGCCGCCGCCAAGGCGACCAGACCCGCGTCCAAGTCCTGTCCGCCTGGCCCAAGGGCACACTGCGGCAGGGGTTGGACGTGCCCGCGGCCGTCGACGTCTACGCGGCCCTGTGCAACATCGACGTCTACACCACGCTCACGGTCGAGCGCGGTTGGGAACCCGGGCGGGTGGAACGCTGGTGGGGTGCGGCGCTGGTGCGCGAGCTCCTCGCCCCCGGCTGAACTCCTCCAGTCGAACGGGTTCCGACCCAGCGTGCGTCACACACCCTGCAGAACACGATCCAGTGCTGCCCGACCCGCGGGTCCCCAGTGCGGCTTGCCACCGGCAAGACCCCGGTCCCCGTTCTGCCCCATGAGCATCAGGAAGAGGCTCTTCATGGCGGCCAGCCCGCGGGCGCGCCGGATCGCCGCCTCATCCGCCCGCGCGTATACGTCGAAGAACCGTGCGGCCGTGCCCGCGGGTAGCAGCACCCATGCGGCGGCCAGGTCCCACGCTGGATCGCCGGCGAACAGGTCACCGAAGTCGACGATGCCCGAGAGTGTTCCGTCCGAGACGACGACGTTGGCGGGATGCAGGTCGCCGTGCACCCACACCGGCGGGCCCTGCCACGCCTGGGTCGCGACGGCCTCGTCCCACACGGCCCGGACGTCAGCGGCGATGTCGTCGGGAACGGCCTGGAAGAAGTTCTCGAATCCGTCCGTGCAGTCCTTGGGATGGTCACCGCGGCCGGTGGCGATCGGCGCCTCGGCGGGCGCCTGGACATGGAGCGCCTGGAGGAATCCCGCCAGGGTGTCGGCCGCGTGGGCGCCGCGGCTGATCGAGCCTTGGTCCAGCGGTTCGCCGGGAACCCACGTCATCACGGTCCAGTGCTTGGCAAAGCGCTCGGACGGCGCGCCGAACCGCACTGGGGTCGGCACGGGGAGCGGCAGGCTCGGCGCCAGCACAGGGAGCCATCGCCGCTCCTTGAGTTGGAGCTCCGGGGTGGGGTCCATGCGCTGTACGCGCACGGCCAGGTCCTCCCCCAGGCGCCACATCTGGTTGCCCCAGCCGCCCGGTACCTCACGGATGGGCAGCCCAGCAAGGTCGGGATGTTGCTCCCGCAAAAGGTCGCGGATCAGGTCCGCGGTGATCTCGGTGTCACTCATAGGACGGCACACTACTGAGGCAGGCAGGCGCACCAACACCGCCCGCGCTCAGAGCAGGCGGTACATGATGTGCAGCCCCACAAAGCCGTGCTCGGGGTGGCGGAAACCCTCCTTGAGGGTTCCCACCACCTCGAAGCCAAGGGACTCGTACAGCCTTACCGCGCGGGTGTTGGTCGCCGCGACCGCGTTGAACTGCATGGCCCTATACCCCTGCGCGCGAGCCCACTCCAACGAGTACGCACACAGCGCACGCCCCACCCCTTGGCCGGAGTGGGCGGGGTCGACCATGTAGCTGGCCGAGGCGATGTGCGAGGCGTTGCCCATGTGGTTCTGGTTCATCTTCGCCGTGCCCAGAACCGTCCCGGCCTCGTCCACGGCGACCACCGTCCGGTCCGGGGCGGCCAGCAGCCACCCGTCATGGGCCTGCTTCTCATCCATGTCCGACGAATAGGTGAAGGTGTCCCCCGCCGCGACGATACGGCTCAGGAAGGGCCAGATGGCGTCCCAGTCGGACGGTTGCGCTTCTCTGATCTGCATGCGGTGAGCATGGCAGGGCACCCGGCGGGCCGCCCCTGGTTTTTCGGGCGGCCCGCCCGTCCCTGCCCTCTGACGCACCGGGACCGCACGAACCCGCTCCCTGGCTACCGCCCCAGGTAGGTGCGCAGGTGGCGGGCGGTCAGGGACTCACCCTTCTCCACCAGTTCGGCAGGGGTGCCCTCGAAGACCACGCGGCCGCCGTCGTGGCCGGCGCCCGGGCCGAGGTCGATGAGGTGGTCGGCGTGGGCCATGACGGCCTGGTGGTGCTCGATCACCACCACCGAGTTCCCGTCGTCCACCAAGCGGTCCAGCAGGGCCAGCAGCCGGTCCACGTCGGCCAGGTGCAGTCCGGTGGTGGGCTCGTCGAGCACGTACACCGCGCCCTTCTTGGCCATGGAGATCGCCAGCTTCAGGCGCTGGCGCTCACCTCCGGAGAGCGTGGTCAGCGGCTGCCCCAGCCCCAGATAGCCCAGGCCGACGTCGTACATGCGGTCCAGGATGGTGCGGGCGTTGCCCGTGGTGAAGAAGTCGCGCGCCTCCACCACGGACATGGCCAGCACCTGGCTGATGTCCTTGCCGCGCAGCTTGTGTTCGAGCACCTCGGCCTTGAACCGGCGTCCCTCGCACTGCTCACAGGTGGAGGCGACCCCGGCCATCATGGCCAGGTCGGTGTAGATGACCCCGGCGCCCTTGCACTCGGGACAGGCCCCCTCGGAGTTCGCGCTGAACAGGGACGACTTGACCTTGTTGGCGCGGGCGAAGGCGGTACGGATCGGGTCGAGCAACCCGGTGTAGGTGGCCGGGTTGGACCGCCGGGACCCCCGGATCGCCGACTGGTCGACGACCACCACGTCCTCGCGGCCGGGCAGCGCCCCGTGGATGAGCGAGCTCTTGCCCGACCCGGCCACCCCGGTGACGACGGTGAGTACCCCCAGGGGCACGTCCACCGACACGTCTTGGAGGTTGTGGGAGTTCGCCCCGCGGATGGGGATGGCCCCGGCGGGTGTGCGCACGCTCGCGCGCAGCGCGGCCCGGTGGTCGAGGTGGCGCCCGGTGAGCGTGTCCGAGGCGCGCAGCCCCGCGACGTCGCCGGTGTAGGTGACGGTGCCGCCGGTGGGTCCGGCGCCCGGGCCCAGGTCCACGACGTGGTCGGCGATGGCGATGGTCTCCGGTTTGTGTTCGACCACCAGCACGGTGTTGCCCTTTTCGCGCAGGCTGATGAGGAGGTTGTTCATCCGTTCGATGTCGTGCGGGTGCAGGCCCACGGTGGGTTCGTCGAAGACGTAGGTGACGTCGCTGAGGCTGGATCCCAGGTGGCGGACCATCTTGACCCGCTGGGCCTCGCCGCCGGAGAGCGTGCCCGATTCCCGGTCCAGGCTCAGGTAGCCCAGCCCCACCTCCACCAGGGAGTCCAGGGTGTGGCTAAGGGTGTCGGCCAGCGGCTTGACGGAGGGCTCATCGATCCCGCGAACGAACTCCGCCAGGTCGCTGATCTGCATCGACGCGCACTCGGTGATGGTGCGCCCACTGACCTTCACCTCGCGGGCGGCGGCGTTGAGCCGGGTACCCTCGCACTCGGGGCAGACCGAGAAGACCACGGCACGGTCCACGAAGGCGCCGATGGTGCTCTGCATCTTCTCGCGGTCCTTGGCCAGGTAGGTCCGCTTGATCTTGGGGACCAGGCCCTCGTAGGTGAGGTTGCTGGTGCCGACCTTGACCTTGGTGATCGGCTTGTACAGGAAGTCGTGCCACTCCTGGTCCGTGTAGTCGCGCAGCTTCTTGTCCGGGTCCAGCAGCCCGGAGTGCGCGAAGATCTGCCAGTACCAGTGGTCCACCGCGTACCCGGGGACGGTGATGGCGCCCTCGTTCAGGGAGAGGTCGCGGTCGTAGAGCTCGTCGAGGTCCATCTGGTTGGTGCGGCCCAGGCCCTCGCACTCGGGGCACATGCCCTCGGAGTTGTTGAAGCTGAAGACGCTGGAGGGCTCCAGGCGCGGGGTGCCCACGCGGCTGAAGACGATGCGGAGCATGGCGTGGGCGTCGGTGGCGGTGCCCACGGTGGACCGGGAGTTGGCGCCCATCCGCTCCTGGTCGACGATGATCGCCGCGCTGAGGTTGCGCAGTGCGTCCACGTCCGGTCGGGCCGTGCTCGGCATGAAGGACTGGATGAAGGCCGTGTAGGTTTCGTTGATCAGCCGCTGGGACTCGGCGGCGATGGTGCCGAAGACGAGCGAGGACTTACCGGAGCCGGACAGGCCGGTGAAGACGCTCAGCCTGCGCTTGGGGATGTCCACGGAGACGTTGTCGAGGTTGTTCTCCCTGGCCCCACGGACCTCGATGGTGTCGTGGGTGTCCGCCATGGTGGTGGGTACGGAAGACAAGCTGCTCCTCAAGATCCTGGGAAATCCTTATGCGGTAAACTAACAGCCAGCGAACATTAGTTTATTCCGTAAGGAGATGCAAGTGGTGATCTACGCCGGGCAGGGTGACCCCCGCCGCTCCATGGCTCTGCTGTGGCGCGAGCACGAACCGGCCGAGCGCACCGGCCCCGGACCCAAGTCGGAACTGAGCGTGGACCTGGTGGTGGAGACCGCCATCGCCGTCGCCGATTCCGAGGGCATGCAGGCCCTGTCCATGCGCGCCGTGGGCGAACGGCTCGGCCGCACCGCCATGTCCCTGTACACCTACGTGGCCAGCAAGAACGAACTCATCGACCTCATGTACGACCACGCCGTCGGCGAGCTCGCCGGCCGGGGTGAACAGGCGGAACACCCGGGCTGGCGCGAGGCCACCTCGGACTGGTCCGCCCGCCTGTGGGACTTCTACCTGCGCCACCCGTGGAGTCTGGACATCTCCCAGGCACGGCCGGTCCTGGGGCCCAACGAGTACCGCCTCTTCGAGTCCCTGGCCGCGATCCTCCACCGCGCGGGGATGGAGCCCAAGGCCATCAGCAGCGCCTTCGGCAGCCTGGTCAACCTGGTGCGCGGCATGGTCCGCACCGCCGCCGAGGCCCGCCAGGCCGAGGCCGTCACCGGGGTCCCCGAGGACGAGTGGTGGTACGCCCGCTCCGCCCAGCTGGAGGAGGTGGCCGAGGACTTCCACGAGCGCTTCCCCACCCTGACGCTCATGGCCAAGAGCGGGGCCTTCGACAACGAGAACCAGCAGGAGCCCTACCTGGCGCAAGAGGCCTGGGAGACCTTCCAGTTCGGACTCGAGGCCCTGCTCGACGGTATGCAGCGCCAGATCGACGCCGGTGCTGGCGGCCCTTCCTGACCCGCGGGGTCCTGCCTCCGGGGGCGGGGCGCCCCGAAAGCCCCGTGACGGGCCAGGTCCCACATGACAGACTTCCGGCCATGGGAAAAATCCACGATGGCATCGACGCCCGCATGGAGCGTTTCCTCCTCGACCAGCCGGTGTTCTTCGTCGGAACGGCGCCGCTGGATCCCGGCGGCCACGTCAACATCTCCCCCAAGGGCATGAGCGGGACCTTCGCGGTCCTCGACGAGCACCGGGTGGCCTACCTCGATTACACCGGGTCGGGCACCGAGACCATCGCCCACCTGCGGGAGAACGGCCGCGTGGTGCTGATGTTCTGCGCCTTCGAGGGGCGGCCCAACATCGTCCGCCTGCACGGCCAAGGGCGGGCCGTCCTCGTGGCCGACCCGGAGTTCGCGGCGCTGCGGGCGCACTTCCCCAAGGAGCGCACCATCGGGCAGCGCTCCATCATCGTGGTCGACGTCCAGCGCGTCTCGGACTCCTGCGGGTTCTCCGTCCCCCTGATGGACCTGCGCGGCGACCGAGACGTGCTGGACCGGGTCCAGGAGCGCAGTGACCAGGACTTCTTCGACGAGTACTGGCGCGAGAGGAACGCCACCAGCATCGACGGCCTACCCGGCGTTCCCGGATGAGCGCCGCCACGACCACGGGCCCCCTTTCGTCAGCAGGGGCGCACGGACGGCTCCGCGGACGCGCGGCCTCAGATCCAGCCCAGCAGGATCAGTAGCACCAAGGTCAGGGCGGCTGAGACCAGCAGCGACACCATGCAGCCCCAGCGGCTGTTGTAGAAGAAGAACACCGGCACCTCCTCAAGGACTCTGCACGACCCAGTATCGCGAGCACGGCAACTCCAGCGGGACCACTTGCTCAGGCGGGGCGGGCGAAGGTGATGATCTCCGCGCTCGTCTCGGTGAGCGGGATGCGGTCCCAGTACCCGTACTGAGCGCTCACCTCCAGCCCGGCCTCAGCGAGAAAGGCGTTGAGGCGCTCGGCGTTCAGGAACCGCAGGGTGCTGCGGCTGACCAAGGGCTCGAACCAGCCTTCGAGACTGTAGTCGGAGGTGAAGGTGACCAGGTCACCGTCGACCTCGCGCAGCCGGTGCACGCAGGTGGCCGGTTGCCCGCCGGGGCCGTCCACGGTCCGCACCCGCTCGGGGTCCCAAGCCTCCCAACCGCGCGCGCCCGGGTTGCGGGTTTCGAACACGAACCGCCCCTGCGGGGTGAGCGCCCGCCGAAGGGCGGCCAGGTTGGCGCGCAGCTCCTCGTCGGTGAGGAATACCTGGAAAGCGTGCCCGGACATGGTGATCAGGTCGAACTCGCCCTCCCCCAGCGGTTCGGCCTCCCCGTCGTAGGGGCCCGCGACCAGGTCGCCGAGGATCCATTCGATGTCGTCCCGGTCGCGGCGGCCGACCTCCAGCATCGCGTCCGCCGGGTCCAGCCCGACCAGGCGCCCGGTGTGCCCGCGCTCGCGCGCCACTCGGTGGAGCTTGCCGGTTCCGCACCCCACGTCCAGGACCGAGCGGGCGTCCATCACCAGGTCGAGGTAGAAGTCGTCCTGCGGGGAGACCCGCCAGGAGCTGAAGTAGTCGTAGAGCTCGGCGAGGACCGGCTGGGAGAAGTGTCGATCGACCATCCGGACATTGTGCTACTCCGCTCCCCCGCGACCAACGGGTTTTCCGGTGCCTGCGGGTCCGCTGCCCGCGTCCGTGCGAATGGGCGGTACCACCAAGCGCGGTGGTACCGCCGACTCACAGGGCCGCGGGGTCTCAACCGATCTCGTAGGTCACCCGCCTCGTGTCGATGAGCTCCGCGCCTTCGGGTAGCGGCGGTGGCGTTTGGGCCGTGCCCAGGACGCGCAGCCAGATGGCGCTCTGGGCGTTGTAGGGGTTGAGGCGGTCGAGGTCCTCCCAGAACCCGTACGGCAGCGGGGCGCAGGTACAGGCACAGGACCGGTCCCGCAGGGTCGGGGCGAACGGGGAGACCCGACCGGCCAGCGGTATGCCGTCCTCGTCGGGTTCCCCACCCTGGATGATCTGGACGACTTCGGTGTAGGCCTCGCTCGAGCTACGGGCACGGGCAGGTGACGCCATGGAGTCTTCTCCTTGCCGAGAGGAGTGAGCGCCGGACAGGCGTGCCCAACTGGCTCCAGTATGATTCTTGTGCGCAAGTTTTTCAAGTAAACTTAACTTGCGAGCAAGGATTTTTTGGCGAAGCTGAGAGAGCTACCATCGGATCACCGAGACAGCAGAGAAAGCGGGTGTCCACGTGACCGCGAACCAGTCGCCAGGCGTACGTCGGCGTCGGCTGTCGGCAGCGCTTCGGCGATTGCGAGAGGCGCGAGAGTTCACCGCCACAGACGTGGCCAAGCGCATGGGATGGACCTCGGGTGCCCGGCTCACCCGTATCGAGCGCAACGAGTGGAAGTTCCCCAAGCGCGACGAGGTCGAGACCCTGCTCGACCTCTACGGGGTGGAGGGTGACGACCGCGCGCATCTTTTGAGTTTGACGGAGGAAGCCCGAGGGCGCAGCGATTGGCACAAGTACGCGGACCTATTTACGGGACCCCTGCCTGACATTGAGGCTGAAGCCGTCCGAATCCGGACGTACGAGGCGGTCGTCATCCCGGGACTGTTGCAGACACCCGATTACGCAGCAGCGATCTTTAACGCTGGCCAAGTAGTTCCCATAGAGCAGCTTGAACGCAAGGTGGAGTCGAGAATGTCCCGCCGTGCGGTCCTGGACGCACCACAGGGACCGAGACTTACCGCTGTCGTAGACGAGGCCGCGCTGCGCAAAGTTGTGGGTTCATACGCCATCATGGCTGATCAGCTGCGATTCCTGGCCGGCCTGGCAGCACACTACAAGGTGACGGTCCTGGCAATCCCGGATGCAGCAGGGGCCCACCCTGCCGTCGACGGCGCCTTCACGCTCTTTGACTTCCCCAGGCCTGAGCCGGGCATAGTCTCCATTCCCACGGTGGTGGAAGCGCTATACGTTGAAGATGCCGACTACTTCGATCAGCACGAACTGATTTTCGACGCCGTCCAGAACCTGGCGCTGGACCCCCAGGGGTCGCTCGACCTCATTGGTTCCATCGCCGCCGAACACGACAAGCGAGCCTGAACATGTTGCTGGAGTTCCGCAAGTCCTCCTACTCCACCAGCGGCGACAACTGCGTAGAGGTTGCCCAGGTGGCCCCCGCTTTCCGCAAGTCCTCCTACTCCTCCGGCGGGGATAACTGCGTGGAGGTCGCGGAACTGCCCACCGGTGCAGCTATCCGCGACTCCCAGAACCCCGAGCTGGGTTTCCTGCCCGTCGGGGCCAGCGAGTGGACCGCCTTTGCGCACCTGATTGCCGCCGAAGCCCCTCGGGCCTGACCCCTGCCCGAGCGCACTGACCGGTGAGAGTGGTGGGCCGATCCCCCGGCCCACCACCTCCCCAACTTCGCTGCATCCCTACGCCACGCCCTCGGCGTGACCCATTGCCGCTGAACCCCGCGTTGAGGCACGGTGGCCAGCATGTCCCTCTCTATCGCCCACCTCAGCGACCCCCACGTCACCGCGGGTCCGCTGGCCGCCGAACCGGCCACCGGCCTGCACCGTGCGCTCAGCCGCGTGCTGGCCCTGGAACCCCGGCCGAACTACGTCGTCATCACCGGTGACCTCGTCGACCGCGGCGAACCGGACGAGTACGCCGCCTTCAGCGAGATCATCGACCGCTTCCCCCTCCCGCTGCACGTGGCCGCCGGCAACCACGACGACCGCGAGGCCCTGAGCGACGCCCTCGGCCACACGCCGTACCTGGGTGAGTACGGCAGCACCCGCTACCTCGTCGAGCACCCCGAAGCCACCCTGGCGGTACTGGACTCCCTCGTGCCCGGCTCCCCCGCCGGACGGTTGGGCGACGACCAGCTGGCCTGGCTGGACACGGCGCTGGCCCGGCGCCCCGACGTACCGGCCTTCGTGTGCGTGCACCATCCGCCGGCGCCCATCGGCATCCCCTTCCTGGACGGCATCGGCCTCGAGGACGGCGAGGCACTGGAGGAGACGGTGGCCCGCCACCCCAACGTCGTCCGGGTCCTGGCGGGCCACGTCCACCGGCCGATCAGCACGGCTTTCGGCAACAGTGTCCTGACGACCGCGCCCAGCACCTACCGGCAGAGCGGGCTGTGCATGAGCCCGGGACAGCCCATGGGGTACGTGCACGAGCCCACCGGCTTCCTCCTGCACCAGCGCACCGGCCGCGGCTGGGTGAGCCACACGGTCCAGGTCAGCCACGCGGGCGCCCTGACCGGCCACTTCTAGCCGTTCGGTTACCGGCAGGGCGCGTTGTCCACAGCCCCGGAAAACCCGCTTTCCCCGCCGCGGCGCCGAACCTAACCTGAGATGGTGACTGACACCGCCAGCAGCGCCCAGCACGCCCATCCCTTCGACGTCGACGCCTTCCTCGCCCGCCCCCTGGTCGCCCGGGTGGCCACCGCCAACACCGCCGGGGCGCCCACGGTCAGACCGGTCTGGTTCCTGTGGGAGGAAGGGGCCCTGTGGTGGATCACCGGTGAGTACGCGGTGATGGCCAAGCACCTGGAACGCGATGCGCGCACCGCCGTGGTGGTGGACACCTGCGACCTGGAAGCCATGGAGTTCCTCCAGGTGATCATGCGGGGCAAGGCCGAGGTGGTGCCCTTCGACCCGGCGCTGGCCAGACGCAAGCTGCGCCGCTACCTGGGCGATGACGAGACCGCCTGGCACCCGGACTTCCGCTACTTCGCCGACGACGCCCGCCTGGTCCGCTTGGTCCCCGAACGCACCGTGGTCAAGGACCTGTCCAAGACCATGGCCTGACCGGATCACGTCCAGACGGAACCGCCCCGCCCGCTGCACTCCTGCACTGCCGCCCACCCCGAGGAGTCCCGTGCCCGTACCCGACCCCAACCAGGTCCATCCCACCACCCGCCCGGAACTGACCAACGTGGTGTTCCTCAAGGCGCAGGTGACTTCCGATCTCATCGAGGTGGGCGAGTACACCTACTACGACGACCAGGGCAGCGGGGTGCCGTTCGAGGAGGCGTGCGTCCTGTACAACTACGGGTCGCAACGCCTGGTCATCGGCAAGTTCAGCGCCATCGCCCCCGGCGCCACCATCCTGATGCCCGCGGGCAACCACCCCACGATCGGTCCCTCCACCTATCCCTTCACGATGTTCGGCGGGGACTGGGCCGAGCGGACCCTGGACACCTACCTGTCGGCGCCGACGCCGCCCGACACCCGGATCGGCAACGACGTGTGGATCGGCCGGGGTGCGACGATCATGCCCGGGGTGGCCATCGGGGACGGCGCGATCGTGGCGGCGCACAGCGTCGTCACCAAGGACGTGGCGCCCTACGCGCTGGTCGGGGGCAACCCGGCTCGGCACGTCCGGAGCCGCTTCTCCGAGGAGGGCGTGGCGCTGCTGCTGGAGGCGCGGTGGTGGGACTGGCCGGTGGAGGCGGTGACCGAGCACGCCGCTCTCATCATGGGCGGCGAGCCAGCCGACCTGGCCGCGGTCGCCCGCAAGCTGCGGGGGTGAGCCCGGGGACGGGCTCGTGGTCCGTCCCCGAGTCCACCCTCAGGTCACCCTCGCGTGTTCCGTTCCCGGAGGTGTTCCAGGGCTTGGCGGACCAGGAGGGTCTCCTCGTGTGCGGGGCCGTAGAACCGCACCAACTCAGGGATGAGCGCCTCCCAGGTGAGTGCCGACCCGGTGCGGTCTCCTGCCCGGGCCTGCCAGTGCGCCAGGCGAGTGCGCGTCTCGATCCGGAATTGGGTCACGGTGTCGAGCAGCCGGTTCCTTCCACCGCTCTTCAGGTTCCGGTGCCGCCTTTCGATGTCGCTCAGCTCGCGCACGGCCACTGCGGCGCCTTCGACTTCGCCCCGCCAGTGGGCCAGTTGGATGTGCAGGAACATCGCGTACTGGGGGTGGGCCTCGTGCGGGTCTTCCGCGATCCGTGCCCGGTACTGCGCGTCCAGCTCGCGTAGTTCGCGCAGCGCCCCGGCGGGGTCGCCGGCCTCACCCGCCCACGTGGCGAAATGGGCGCGGTGGAAGAGGTCGGAGGGTTCACGTGTCCAAAGCTGTCGCAGCTGCCGCCCCAGATCCGCGGCGCGGCGCGCATCGCCGGTCCGGGCGCAGAGGTCGGCCAAGGTGAACACGGCCAAGCGCGTCCCGAAGTCGTTTTCGCGGTCGTGGAGGCGGGCCTGTTCGACTCGGGCTTCGCTGTGCCTCAGCGCCTCAGCCTTGTGCCCCACCGCCCCCAGATAGAGGGTCGAGAACGCCAGCACGTCCGTGTTCGACTCCGCCAACCAGTCCCGCAGCACCCTGCCCTGCAATGTGCGCCCGGCGAAGGTGTCCTGGTGACGGCGCACCTGGTAGCGGTAGGCGCTGTCGTAGGCCGGAAAGGCGAGGGCATCATCGGCGATCGGGGAGTGCAGGCCGTCGATCTCGAGCAGCAGCATCATGGCGCCTTCGAGGGTGATGGCGGTGTCAGCGCGTTCGCGGGCCATGCGCTGCAGGTCGGGGTGGATCCCGTGGACCGTGGCCGCGCCGTCCGCCCACTCCGCTGGTTGCCGCGCCGGCACGACCAGACCCAACCTGGACAGTACGGCGCACGCCTCATCGACCTGTGCGGGTGTGACCTTGAACGCGTGGTGGAGCGGGTTGTCGCTGGACTCCTGCGCCGAGTCCAGGCGTGCCGCTGTCCCGGCTGTGCCCAGCGCACCGAGGTCACTCACCAGGGCTGACACCTCCTGCAGGCGGCGGGCTATGGATTCTTCGCTCTGCTCTCCCCGGGGCCCCTCCTGGCCGGGCAGCGGGCCGTTCTCCCTCGCCCTTTGACGTGCCCGCTCGCCCAGGTGGCTCAGCGCCCGGCTCGTGGTGCCCAGCGAGCGCGGGATCGCTGTGGGCGCGACGTGGGACCACAGGTCCAGCAGGGCGCCGGGCACCCACGGCGGACGACACACGGTGTCGGCGGTGTCCACGGCCAGTTCCCAGACGGCCACCGCGGCCCCGCCGCTCCGCCGAGAGGTTTCCTGCTCCATCTGGGCGGTGCGCTCCTCCAAGAGCGCACGGAAGCGGCCGCACCCCACCCGTCGTTCGACCATGGTGGCTGCGGCCAGCCCCAAGCTCTGGGGGTGACCGTTCAGAACCTGGGCCAGCTCCCCGGCCTGATAGGGGTCGTCGAAAAGCCCTTGTTCCTCCAGAGCGTCCCGGAGGTACCCGACCGCCTCGGGCGAGGAGAACTCCCCCAGCGTGTGCGTGTTCCGTCGGCCCGCCACCCCTTGCAGGGCCAGGTCCTGGCCGGTACCCACCCAGCGTCCACCCGGTTGACCCAGCGGGGGCAGCAGATCGTGAACGGCTGCCACATCGTCCACCCCGTCCCAGAACACCGCCCACCGCATCCGCGACTCCTCAGCGTGGTGGTTCAACCAGTCCAGGAACAGCTCGGCCGCGGGTTCGGGCTCGCGCGGGGCCCGGTGGAAGAGCCGGTAGGCAGCCTGGCTGTAGGCGTGGACGATTCCCGCCCGGGTGGCCGGCGTCGGCCCACACGAGCAAGGATGTGCCTGGCTGGGAGCCGTCCACCAGCGGGCGTGCCAGGGCCGCGGCGGTCTGGGTCTTGCCTACGCCGCCGGGCCCGTGCAGCGCCGCGGCCGGTGCGTCGGCAAGCCGGGCGGTCTCGGTGCGGGGGCGAAAAGAGGCCGCCCTCGCGGGGATCGCGCCCACATGTACCGGCCACTGGACGTCGGGGTTGCGCAGGGGGATCAGGGACATCGTTCTCCGGGTAAGAGCCTCAGGGAAGTCCGGGCCGGGGCGACCCGCACCCCTTCCAGACGCTCGCCGGGCGCCCCCGGTTCCGGCCCAGTCCCGTTCTGGTCGCCACTGGGATCGGGCACGCGTGGGCGCGGGCCGGGTCACTCGCCCGTGGTGCCGTCGATGCGCTCGCGGATGAGGTCGGCGTGCCCGTTGTGGCGGGCGTACTCCTCGATCATGTGCACCAGGACCCAGCGGTGTGAGCAGTCCTGGCCGTGGCGCTGCTTCTTGCCGATCGCGTCCAGCGGCAGCCTCGCGGACACCTCGCGGGCGTGGGCGGTCTCGGCCTGCCACAGAGTGAACGCCTCCTCCGGGCAGGCCCGGTCGACGTCGAGGAAGGCGCCGTCCGGGTTGTCGGGCGTCGTGATCGGAGGCGGGGTGTCATCACCCTCGATGACGACGCGGAACCAGATGTGTTCCACGTCGGTCATGTGCCGTACCAGGCCGAGCAGGGACATCGGTGAGGGCGGGACGGAGCGCTCACGCAGCTGCTCGTCGGACAGCCGTTGGCACTTGACCTCCAGGGTCTGGCGGTGCCAGTTCAGCCAGTTGGTGAGCATGGTGCGCTCGTCGGCGATGAAGGCGGGGTCGACCCGCGGATCGGTCATAGGCCGCGACACTAGATCCTGCCGACCCCCGGGTCAACGCATGTCCCGACTCCCCGAATACCCGGCGAACACCTATCGGTCACCGTCCGGGCCAGAGCGCAAACGAGCAGGGCCGGGCCCAGGGCCCAAAGCCCTGCCTGGGAGCGGTCCCGGAGGCCATAGGATCGCAAGCATGAACACACGCGAACTCGGTTCTGTCGCCAACGTGGGCGTCGTTGGCTTCGGCGCCTGGCAAATCGGCTCCGCCTGGGGTGAGGTCAGCGAATCCGACGCCATGGCCGCCCTCAACACGGCCGTGGAAGAGGGCGTCACCTTCGTCGACACCGCCGACGTCTACGGTGACGGCCGCAGCGAACGACTCGTCGGGCAGCTGCTCAAGGACCACCCCCACCTGACCGTGGCCACGAAGATGGGCCGCCGCATGGCCCAGGAGCCCGCCCACTACAACCCGGGCAACTTCCGTGCCTGGAACGACGACTCCCGCCGCAACCTGGGCGTGGACACCGTCGACCTCGTCCAGTTGCACTGCCCGCCTTCGGCGGTCATCGACACCGACGCCGTCTTCGACGACCTCGACGCCATGGTCGAGGAAGGGCGCATGCGCGCCTACGGCGTCTCTGTGGAGACCTGTGAGCAGGCCTTGGCCGCCATCGCCCGGCCCAACGTCGCCTCCGTGCAGATCATCCTCAACGCGTTCCGCCACAAGCCCCTGGAGGGCGTACTGCCCGCGGCCAAGGCGGCCGGGGTGGGCGTCATCGCGCGGGTTCCCCTGGCCAGCGGTCTGCTGTCGGGGAAGTTCAGCGCGCGCAGCAGCTTCGGGGAGGACGACCACCGCAACTTCAACCGCCAGGGTGCGGCCTTCGACAAGGGTGAGACCTTCTCCGGGGTCGACTACGAGACCGGCCTTGAGGCGGTCGAGCGCCTGCGTCCGCTGGTCCCCGAAGGTGTCACCATGAGCCAGTTCGCGCTGCGCTGGATCCTGGACCAGTCCGGGGTGAGCGTGGTCATCCCCGGTGCCCGCAACGCCGACCAGGCCCGCGGCAACGCCGCCGCCGCGCAGCTGCCCCCGTTGGACGCCAAGACCCACACACAGGTCCGCGAGATCTACGATGAGCTCATCCGCCCGCAGGTCCACCACCAGTGGTGAACTGAGTCCCCGCCCGGAAGGTCCCGCCATGGCCAGTAAATTCACCGAGCTCGCGGTCGACTGCGCCGATCCCGTCGCACTGGCGCGGTTCTGGTGTTCGGTCCTCGGCTACGAGGTGCAGGAGGAAGCAGACGGGGATGTCACCATCGGCTCCCCCGAGGTACCCGAGGGCGGGAACCGCCCCGGCCCGGTGCCGCCGACGTTGACCTTTGCCCGCGTGCCCGAGGGAAAGACCGTCAAGAACAGGCTCCACATCGACGTCAACGCGACCGACCGGGAGCAGGACGAGGAGGTCCGTCGCCTGCTCGACCTGGGCGCTCGGCAGGCCGACGTGGACCAGGGCGAGGTGAGTTGGGTCGTCCTGGCCGACCCGGAGGGCAACGAGTTCTGCGTGCTGGCGGGCCGCCGCCCCTGACCGGTGGCGTGCGCTGCTCCCCACCGGGGCCGCGCACCGCCCGGACCTACGGAGGGCCCATTCGCCCCGAACGGCGAATGGGCCCTCAACGTGCGGGAACCGCGTGGGGGAAACTAGATGAGGCCCTGGGCCAGCATCGCGTCCGCCACCATCTCGAACCCGGCCACGTTGGCGCCCAGGACGTAGTCGCCCTTGGCGCCGTGCCGCGCGGCGGCCTCCTCGCAGCGGTCGTGGATCCCGGCCATCGTCTCGGCCAGCTCCGACTCGGCGTGCTCGAAGGACCATGAGGTGCGGCGCGCGTTCTGGCGCATCTCCAGCACGCTGGTGGCCACACCACCGGCGTTGGCGGCCTTGCCCGGGCCGAACAGCACCCCGGCCTCGCGGAACAGCTGGACCGCCTCGGGCGTGGTGGGCATGTTGGCGCCTTCGGCCACCGCGACCACACCGTTGCCCACCAGCGTCTTGGCGGCGCTCTCGTCCAGCTCGTTCTGGGTGGCCGACGGCAGCGCCACCTCACACGGCACGTCCCAGACGTTGCCGCCCTCGACGTAGTGGGCGCCCTTGCGCCGGTCGGCGTAGGTGCTGATCCGCGCGCGCTCGACCTCCTTGACCTGCTTGAGCAGGTCCAGGTCCAGGCCCTGGTCGTCCACCACGTAGCCGGCCGAGTCCGAGCAGGCGACCACGGTGGCGCCCAGCTGCTGGGCCTTCTCCACCGCGTAGATCGCGACATTGCCCGAACCCGAGACCACCACGCGCATCCCGGTGAGGTCGCGTCCGTTGCGCTCCAGCATCCGCTCGGTGAACAGCACCGTTCCGTACCCCGTGGCCTCGGTACGGACCGCCGAACCACCCCAGTCCAGGCCCTTGCCGGTGATGACACCGGCCTCCCAGCGGTTGCTCAGCCGCCGGTACTGCCCGAACATGTAGCCGATCTCGCGGGTGCCCACACCGATGTCACCCGCGGGGATGTCGGTGTACTCGCCCAGGTGGCGGTGCAGCTCGGTCATGAAGGACTGGCAGAAGCGCTCGATCTCGGTGGCCGAGCGACCCTTGGGGTCGAAGTCGCTGCCGCCCTTGCCGCCGCCGATGCCCATGCCGGTGAGGGCGTTCTTGAAGATCTGCTCGAATCCCAGGAACTTGACCACACCGAGGTTGACGCTGGGGTGGAAGCGCAGACCGCCCTTGTACGGGCCGAGCGCGCTGTTGAACTCCACCCGGAAACCGCGGTTGACGTGGATTTTCCCCTCGTCGTCGCGCCACGGTACTCGGAAGATGATCTGCCGTTCGGGCTCACAGAGGCGTTCCAGGACGCGCTCGTCGGCGTACTGGGGGTAGCGGGTCAGGGCGGGCGAGAGGCTGTCGAGGACCTCCAGTACGGCCTGCTGGAACTCGGGCTCGTCGGGGTTACGATTCGCAACGTGCTCGTAGGCACTGCGGACCCCCGGGTGGTAAGCATCCCGGGCGCCATTGGAAGTTGGCATGCGAGTGCGTTCCCTTCTCACTGCTGGAACGGGCACCCTGCACGCCGTTGTGCGGGGAACCTCGGTCGTTTACGGGTGATTGATGGACACCGGTCCCATGGGTCCCATAAGGGTCGTACCCACCCATCGTGTTTCCAGTGTATTACCTCGATGTC
This sequence comes from Nocardiopsis oceani, assembly GCF_054777395.1. Lineage (NCBI taxonomy): Bacteria > Bacillati > Actinomycetota > Actinomycetes > Streptosporangiales > Nocardiopsidaceae > Nocardiopsis > Nocardiopsis oceani. The sequence goes on along the minus strand of NZ_BAAHAR010000044.1, from coordinate 55,916 downwards.
AACATACCCTGGCAGGTTCGCAGGTACGGGAAGGCAGGCACGCGCGTGACTGCGAGCCCCCAGCCCGCCCTCCTTCCGCGCCCGGACCCTCGGCCGTAGGTTGGTACTTCCGTAACGGCACCGCTCCCTCCGCGGTGTCCCGGGCCTTCCAAGAGAGCAGAATCGGTGTGAACAGGGAAGACACGGAGAACGACCACCCGCTCAGCGGCGGCATGATGAACTCCGTCGTGCGCCGCGGCGACCGGGTCGTGCGCAACGCCCCGGACCACGCCCCCGCCCTGCAGGGATTCCTGGCGGCCCTGACCGCAGCGGGGTTCGACGGGGCGCCCCGACCGCTGGCCCTGCACGCGGACGGACGCGAGGAACTCACCTTCGTCGAGGGCGACGTGGCCGTGCCTCCCTTCCCCGCATGGGCTGTGGAGGACCGGGTGGTGACCGAGAGCGCCAGGCTCATGCGCCGCTACCACGACGTGGCCGCCCGCGTCCGCTTCGACCCCGGCGCGCACTGGCCCACCGCACTGAGCGACCCCGAAGGCGGCCCCCTGCTGTGCCACAACGACCCCTGCCTGGAGAACCTGGTCTTCCGGAAAGGCGCGGCCGTGGCCCTGATCGACTTCGACCTCGCCGCACCGGGGCGCCCGCTGTGGGACGTGGCGGCGCTGGCCTTCTACATGGGGCCGACCCTGGACCCGGAATCTGCCGCCGGTACCGTTTTCGCCGGTCTCGACGCGCCCCGCCGCCTGCGCCTGATGGCCGACGCCTACGGGTTCTCCCACCACGACCGCTTGGCCCTGCCGGAAACAGTCCAGCAGTACAACGAGGTCTCCCGGGAGTTCGTCCGGGGGATGGTCGAGGACGGCAACCCCCTGTTCGTCCGCGACTTCGAGCGGCTGGGCGGTTGGGCGCGCTGGGACCGACGCCGAGACTGGCTCATCGAGCAGCGCCCCGTCTTCATCGAGGCCCTCACCGCTTGACCGTCCGCCCACCGGTGTCCCGGACCACGCTGCCTCCTCCCCCGGCCCGCTCCGGAGGTCAGGGCTCCAGCACGGCCTTGCCCAGGCCCTGGGCCAGGTGCGCGTCCTCGGCCTCGTCCAAACCGAACCGGCGGACCACAGGAAGCCGGATCCGCCCCTCGGCCGCGGCCTCCAGCAGCGTGGCCAGCACCTGAGGGGTCTGGTCGTCGGCTCCCCCAGACAAGAAGGGAACCCCCAGATCGAAGGCAGCGGAGTCGGCGACCGTGACCACGCGGTCCACACCCCCGCGCAGCGCGACCAGCGCCGGAAGGGTCCCGTTGCCGGCCGAATCCAGGACCGCGTCCACCCCCTGAGGCGCGAGCTCGCGGACCCGCTCCACCAGGCCGTCTTCGTACGTGGTGGCCACCGCACCCAAAGCCCGGACCCGTTCCTGGTTGCGTTCCCCGGCCACGCCCACCACGGTGATGCCCTGTCCGAGCGCGATCTGGGTAGCGACGGACCCCACGCTGCCCGAGGCGCCGTTCACCAGCAGGGTCTCCCCCTCCTTCGGGTCCAGGACGCGCAAGCACCGCAGGGCGGCCTCACCCGGAACCGGCAGGGCCGCCGCCTCCGCCCAGTCCAGCCCCTCCGGCTTGGGCGCGTACACCGACAGCAGCGCGTATTCGGCGTATCCCCCGGTGGCCGACCAGCCAACCACCGCATCACCCACGGCCACACCGGTGACACCGGCACCGACGGCGTCCACCACACCCGCCACCTCAGAACCCAGCACGTGCGGCAAACTGAGCGGCATCACCTCGGCCATCTCCCCCGAACGCAGCTTGGCGTCGATCGGGTTGACCCCGGCGGCACGCACCTTGACCCGAACCTGGTCGGGGGCGGGTTCGGGTATGTCGGCCTCCACGACCCGCAGTGCGGACGGGGCACCGTACTCGGCGAAACTGACTGCGCGCATGGTGTTCTCCTCAGCAATCCTCGTGTCGGGACTCCTCCCCACTGTTCCACGAACACCACGGTCAACGGCGAAGGGCCCCGCACGCCCCAACCGGTCGGGCAGCGGGGTCCCCCGCGCCGCTCACGGGGGGCGGATCAGCCATCGAGGAATTCGAGCAACTCCGCGGTGACGAACCCGGGGATCTCCTCGACGAGCCAGTGCCCCGTGCCCGGCACACCCACCGCGCGCACGAAGTCCTCCATGCGTGTGTCCACGCTGGCGTGGACCGGGTCGAGTTGCCCCTGCGCGGTCAGGAGCGGGAAGGTGAGCATGGCGGTCACCGTCGCCCACGCGGATCGAAGAAAGCTGCCCGGGGACGGCTGTGGTGCGGCGAACATGTGTTCCTTCGCGGAAGAAGTAGCGGAGTCAGCGCCCGGTGGCGCCGTCGATCTGCTCGCGGAGGATGTCGGCGTGTCCGGCATGGCGGCCGGTCTCCTCGATCATGTGGGCGAGTGCCCAGCGCACGCTGGGGGCGGGGCGTCCCGAATGCGGCCGGGGAACCGGTGCGCCCGGGTCGGTGCACTCGTCGAGAACCCGGTTCGCGCGCTCGACCGCATCCCGGTAGCGGGCGACGACATCGGCCACGCTGTCCGTCGGCGCGGCCTGGAACGTCGCCGGCCATTCGATGGCAGCGTCCCCGAGGAACATCGCGCGCTCGACGAAGGTCAGGTGGTTGAGCAGACCGAGCAGGTTCGTTCCCGACAGCACTCCTGCTGTCAGGACGTGCGGTTCGGGGGCACCGTCGACCTTCGCGGCGATCGAGGTCCGCAGGTAGTCGAGGAACCCGCGCAGAACCTCGGCCTCGCTGTTCCCGGTCCGGGGCGGCGGGGTGTCACCGCGGCGGCTGGGGCGGGACGTGGCAGGCATGGCAGTCTCCTTCACGGGGCGCTCTTGGCGCCGGGTCAGACGGTGCGGCGGATGAGCAGGACGTGGTCGGTGACCTCGGCGGTGCGCCCGCCAGGGCCGGTCGCGATCCGGCGGGGTGCGTCGGCCCGCTCGACCGTCCACGTCGCCGGGTCCAGATCAAGGCCCGCGGCGACCTCCTGCGGGCTCGGGTACCGGGCACCGGAATCCTGGTCCCACGACCACGGCGCGGCTGAGCCGTGGTCGACGACCAGCAGCAGCCCGCCTTCACGCAGCGCGTGGACGGCCCCGCGCAGGACGGTCACCCGGTCCAGGTCGAAGGGGATGTGGAGGTAGTGCGCACAGACCAGGTCGAACCGGCCCCGCGGGAAGGACTCGTGCAGGTCATGCCGTTCGGCGGTGACCAGGTCGCCCAGACCGCGTGAGCGGGCCAGGTCGGCGAGCCGGCTGACCGCCAGGGCTGAGATGTCGACCGCGGTGACGTTCCACCCGCGGTGGGCGAGCCACAGCGCGTCGCCGCCATCGCCGCATCCGAGGTCCAACGCGTAGCCGGTCGGCAAGTCGGTGACTGTCTCAGTAAGCCGGTCGTTCGGCCGAGGTTCGGTGGCCGCGGTTCGGGCTGTGTAGAGGTCTTCCCAGAATGTGACCGCGTCTGTGGTGTCCATGAGGCTCCTTCTGTCCGAAGGAGCTCAGTATCGCCGCGGCGCCTACGATCTGGCACGAAATCTTGCGGTTATGGCAAGATGGCCACGTGGACCACGAAACGGAAGACGTGCTCGATGTGGTGGGGGCGCGGCTGCGTGCGCTGCGGCGCGACCGCGGCATCACCCTCGCCGACCTCGCGGTGACGACCGGGGTGTCGGAGAGCACCCTGTCCCGGTTGGAGAGCGGTCAGCGCCGGGCGACCCTGGAGTTGCTGCTGCCTCTGGCCCGTACCTACGGCGTCCCATTGGACGACCTCGTCGGCGCCCCGCGCACGGGCGACCCCCGGATCCACCTGAAGCCGATCCGGCGGTTCGGGATGGTTTTCGTTCCGCTGTCCAGGAGGCCGGGCGGGACACAGGCGTTCAAGATGATCATCCCCGCTCGGACGGAACCGCTCGAGCCCTCCCCGAAGACGCACGAAGGCTTCGAATGGCTGTACGTGCTCAACGGTCGCCTGAGGCTTGTGGTCGGCGAGCGCGACTTGACGTTGCCACCGGGTGAGGCGGCCGAGTTCGATACCTCCCTGCCGCACTGGTTGGGCAGTGCCGACGGCGGCGGGGTCGAGCTGCTCGTCCTGTTCGGCCTGCAAGGGGTGCGCGCGCACGTGCGCTCCGAATCCGCGACCGGGCCCTCGCCCCACTGACCGAGCACGGCTCTCCACCGGCCCTCAGCCGGGTCCCCGACCAGGTCCAGGCCTGTTCGCCTAACCCCGGCGGGTGACAGCCACCAGGTAGCGACAGGGCAGGCCGGTGGGATTGCGGTACGCGCAGGGAACAGGTGGGCCCAGTTGGAGGCAGTCGCCGCGGTCCAGGGTGTGCTCGACCGTACCCTCGTGGAAGGCGAGCGTGCCCTCCAGTACCCAGATCTGGTGGTGGGTGAAGCTGTAGGACTCGGCCGGGTAGTCCATCCGCGCACCAGGGGGTAGCTCCACCTCGACCAGTTCGATGGGTCCACCGGAGCTGGGCGAGACGGCACGGCGCCGGTACCCGGTCTCGGGGTCGGTCCAGGTGGGCTGCTCGTCGAGGCGGGCCAGCCGCCGGTCGCCCTGCTCGGCCCGGGCGATGAGTTCGGACAGGGTGATGCCCAGCGCGCCGGACAGGCGGCCCAGCAGGGAGGCGGTGGGTTGGGCGTCACCGTTCTCGATCCGGCTGATCATGGCCCGGGAGACACCCGAGAGCTCGGCCAGTCCGGCTCCGCTCAGGCCCTTGTTCCGGCGCAGTTTCTGGAGGGTCACGGCGAGGGCGGTCCCCAGTTCGTCGCTCATGCGTTCACCATAGTAGACAAGTTCGCTTACCATAATGGCCTATGAGCTCCCTGCTGACACAAGCCAGAGCCCGCGACGCCACCGCCGCCGACGCGGCGGCCTGCGCGGCGATCTACGCGCCCTACGTCACCGACACCTGCATCACCTTCGAGTTCACCCCGCCCACGGCGTCGGAGATGGCCGAACGCATCGCCGTGGCCCAGCGCGAGCACGCGTGGATCGTCTTGGAGGACAGGGAGGGCGTCATCGGCTACGCCTACGGCAGCACCTTCCGCAGCCGCGCAGCCTACCAAGCAACCTGCGAGGTCAGCGTCTACCTGGACCGGGAACGGCGCGGCCTCGGCGCGGGCCGGGCCCTGTACGAGGAGCTGCTGCCCCGCCTGGCCGAGCGCGGCATGCGTACCGCCGTCGCCTGCATGACCCTGCCCAACGACCCCAGCCTGGCCCTGCACCGGGCGCTGGGGTTCGAGGACGTGGGCATCATGCGGGGCGTGGGCCGCAAGCACGGCGGCTGGCACGACGTAGCCTGGGCCCAGCTGGACCTGGCCCCCGAGGGCTGACCGGCCACCGGGCGCACGGAACCCTGCGCCGGACACAAGTGCCCCGGCCGAACAAGGGGGCACAAATCCGCCTGCACGGATCCGGGGCGCGACCGTATGCTCGAGCAGGTCCCATCTCCCCACCACTGCCCCCTGGAGCGTTCCGTGTCCGCGCACACCACCCGCCACCGCCCCTCAGGACTGGCCTTCGCGCTCGCCTCCGCACTGGCCTTCGGCGGTTCGGGGGTCTTCGCCCGCCCCCTGCTGGACGCGGGGATGGATTCGCTGCACGTCACCTGGCTCCGCGTGGCCGGTGCCGCGCTGATCCTGCTCCCGGTAGCGATCCGGCACTGGCGGGTCGTCCAACGCAGACCCCTCCTGGTCCTGGCCTACGGCGTCTTCCCCATGGCCGGTGTGCAGGCCCTGTACTTTGCCGCGATTGCGCGCATCCCCGTGGGCATCGCTCTCCTGCTGGAATTCCTCGGCCCGGTCCTGGTCCTGCTCTGGGTGCGGGTGGTGCGCCGCAACAAGGTCTCCCCCGCGGCCGTGGTCGGCGTGGTCCTGGCCGTGGCCGGGCTCGGGCTCCTGCTGGAAGTCTGGGCGGGAATGCGCCTGGACGCGATCGGGGTGGGCCTGGCACTGGGGGCGGCCGCAGCCCAGGCCGCGTTCTTCCTGCTGGGCGATGCCATGGGCGACGACGCCGATCCCCTGGCCGTGATCGCCTTCGGATCCCTGGTCGCCACCGTCCTGCTGGGTGTGCTCGCCCAACCGTGGACGCTGCCCTGGGGCCTGCTCGCCGAACCGCTCGACCTGGGCGGGCTCGCCCTGCCAGGCTGGTCGATCGCGCTGTGGCTGGGCCTGGTGTGCACCGCCATCGCCTACTTCACCGGGGTCTCGGCGATCAAGCGGCTGTCCCCGCAGATCGCCGGCGGGGTGGCCTACCTGGAGGTGGTGACCGCGATCGTGCTCGCCTGGCTCCTGCTGGGCGAGGCACTCACCCCCATGCAGATCATCGGTGCCGTGGTCATCGTGACGGGCGCCTTCATCACCCAGACCGCGGTGCCCACCACCCCCGTCACGACCTCGGCGACCGACCCGGCCCCTGCCGACGTCCGCGCGTCGCTGGACCGCCGCTGACCCACCTACGAACGCCGCTTCTCCCGGTCAGCGTCGTACGGGCAGCGGGATGCGCTCCAGGTCGGCGGCCAGCACCACGTCACCGTCGAACTCCGCGCGCGCCTGTTCCACGAAGCGCGCGTCCTCGTCCTCGGTATAGCGCTCCGAAAGGTGGGTCAGTACCAGCAGCCGAACACCTGCCTGGGCCGCGATCCGCCCGGCCTGCCGCGCGGTCAGGTGCCCGTAGTCCCCGGCCAGCCCCTCTTCGGAGTCCAGGTAGGTCGACTCGATGACCAGCATGTCCGCGCCCTGAGCCAGCTCCACGGCCTGCGCGCACACCCCGGTGTCCATAACGAAGGCGAACACCTGCCCGGGCCTGGGCACCGCGCAGTCGGCCAGCTCCACCACCCGTCCGCCCGACAGCTCCAGCGCCCTCTGGCGCTGGAGCCGGGAGATGTCCGGGCCGCGCACCCCGAAGTGCTCCAGGCGTTCGGGCAGCATGCGCCACCCGTCGGGTTCCACCAGCCGATACCCGTAGGCGGGTACCGAGTGCCGCAGTGGAAGCGCCGTGACGGTGAAGGGCTCGCCCTCCCCCACCAGGCAGCTGCCCGACCCGCCTACGGGCTGGGGCACGAGGACATCGGTGTCGCGGAAGGACGTGGCGTACCGGAGCCGCTGCCAGTACTCCTCACCCGCGCCCGGGTAGGCCACCCGCACGGTGTGCGGTACCCCGTCGCGGGCGATGCGCTGGATCGTGCCGGGCAGTCCCAGACTGTGGTCGCCGTGAAAGTGCGTCACGCAGATCCGGGTGATGTCGGTGGCGGCCAACCCGGCCAACCGCATCTGCCGCTGCGTCCCCTCACCCGGGTCGAACAGCACACCCTGGTCGCCCCAGCGCAGGAAGTACCCGTTGTGGTTGCGCCGAGGGGTGGGTACCGCGCTGGAGGTCCCCAGGACCACGAGTTCTCGAACGGACATGGGCCGCATTGTCCCACCACCGGCGGCCGGCCCCGGCCGGGTTCAGCATCGCCAGACGCTCCACCCACCCCGGCCATCCCCGGTCGGGGCGCGGCCCGCCCGGAACATCTCCCGCGCACGGGCCGCCACACGCGGCGCCAGCGAAGCTGAAGGGGTGCGGTAAGTCCCGCTTGACTATTTCGCCCCTCGCGGAATCCCTAGACAAATCTGCCCCAAAAGCCCGCACTGAGGCGACATCCGACTCCCCTACCAGGCCCAACGATGCCTAAGGGTCTCGTTCCTGCTAGCGTGCGGATCGCGAAATACGGGATGATTTAGGAGACCTGAACATGGGGCAACAGCCTCGCGAGCAGTGGGGGACGCGCGCGGGATTCCTGATGGCCGCGATCGGATCGGCCATCGGACTGGGCAATATCTGGCGATTCCCCTACGTCGCCTATGACAACGGAGGCGGGGCCTTCCTGGTCCCCTACCTCATCGCCCTACTGAGCGCGGGTATCCCGCTACTCATCCTCGAGTACACCATCGGGCACCGGTACCGGTCCTCGGCGCCGCTCTCCTACCGACGCATCTCCCGCCCGGCCGAGGCCATCGGTTGGTGGCAGGTGGCGATCTGCTTCGTCATCGCGATCTACTACGCGGTGATCGTGGCCTGGGGTGTGCGCTACACCTGGTTCTCCATCGGCCAGCAGTGGGGAGACGACCCGGACGGCTTCTTCTTCAACGACTTCCTCCAGGTCAGCGACGAGCCCGGCATGGTCTCCGGATTCGTCTCAGGTGTGGCCTGGCCGCTGATCGCGGTCTGGGCGGTCGTCCTCATCGTGCTGGCCCTGGGCATCCGCCAGGGCATCGAGAAAGCCAACAAGATCTTCATCCCCCTGCTGGTGGTTCTCTTCGTCCTGCTGGTCATCCAGGCACTCACGCTGGACGGTGCCGCGGCAGGCTTGGACGCCCTGTTCACGCCGGATTGGGGCGCCATGCTCGACGGCGGGGTGTGGATCGCCGCATACGGACAGATTTTCTTCTCCCTGTCCATCGGCTTCGGCATCATGGTCACCTACGCCTCCTACCTGCGCCGTAAGGCCAACCTGACCGGCTCGGCGATGGTCGCGGGCTTCGCCAACAGCTCCTTCGAGATCCTGGCCGGTATCGGTGTCTTCGCCGCTCTTGGCTTCATGGCCGCCGCAGCGGGCACCGCGGTGGACGAGGTCGCCACCGACGGCATCGGTCTGGCCTTCGTCGCTTTCCCGCAGATCATCTCCACCCTGCCGCTGGGCGGAGCGCTCTTCGGGGTACTGTTCTTCGGATCCCTGGTCATCGCAGGAATCACCTCGCTGATCAGCATCGTCCAGGTGATCATCTCTGCGGTGCAGGACCGCACTGGGCTGGGCCGCGTGCAGACCGTCCTGCTGGTGGGCGGTGCCACCGCGCTCGCCTCGATCCTGCTCTTCCCGACCCCCGAGGGCCTGTACATCCTCGACACCTTCGACCGCTTCATCAACCAGTACGGCATCGCACTGGCCGGCCTCGTGTTGATCGTCGTGTTCGCCTGGGTCCTGCGGAAACTGCCCCTGTTCGAGAAGCACGCCAGTTCCGTCTCCTCGGTCCGGCTGGACTGGTGGTGGAAGGTCGCCCTGGGCGGCATTACCCCCGTCCTGCTGGGCTTCATGATGTGGGACAGCCTGCGCACCGAGCTCATGGAGAACTACGAGGGTTACCCGACCAGCTTCCTGCTGGTCGCGGGTTGGGGTCTGGCCATCGGCGCGATCGTCATCGGCATCGTCATCGCCTGCTTCCCCTGGAAGCGGGCCGACGCCATCGCCCGCCGCGACGCCGAGCGCGGCGCCACCGGGTACAGCGGTGACGAGCCGAACGAGCTGGACGAGCCCAACAAGGTCACGCCCACAGGCCACATCGACCAGGCCGCCGACACGGAAGGGGATCGCTGATGTCCACCAGCGCCATTGTCATGATGGTCTTCTCCATCGTCCTGCTCTGGGGCGGGCTCATCGCAGCCATCGTCCACCTGCGCCGCCACCCTGACGAACCCGAGTCGGAGTAGGCAACACGGAAAGCCACGAGTAGCGGGGTCGCGGACACGTGTCCGCGACCCCGCACTGTTCGTTGGCCCGCCCAGACGTTGGGGAAAGTCTTCACGGCCCCGGTCCGGCCTTCACCCGGGGCCTCCTCGTGCCCACCCGGTCCTCGTCGCCGGATGGGCCCCTGGCCCGGCTGGAGTCATGTCCGGGCCAGGGACGACTCAGGCGGCGAACTCCCGCACGATGCGCGCACAGAACGCGGGCAGGTCGTCCGGGTTGCGGCTGGTGGTGACCCCGTGGTCGGTGACGACCTCCTCTTCCACCACCGTTCCCCCGGCGTTGCGCACGTCGGTGCGGATGCTGGGGTAGGAGGTCAGAGTGCGTCCGCGCACCACGTCGGCCTCCACCAGCAGCCACGGACCGTGGCAGATCGCCGCGACGGGTTTCCCGCGGGCCACGAAGTCGCGTGCGAACCGCACCGCTTCGGGGTCGGACCGCAGGTTGTCGGGGTTGATGGTGCCGCCGGGGATTATCAGCGCGTCGTAGTCGTCGACGGCGACCTTGGCTACTTCCCGGTCCACCGCGAAGCGGTCGGCCGGTTCGATGTCGCCGTTCATGGCCTGGATCTCGCCCCCGTGCAGTGAGACCAGGTCCACGGTGGCCCCGGCTTCGATCAGTGCCCGGCGCGGCTGGACCAGCTCCACCTGTTCGACCCCGTCGGCGGCCAGAATGGCCACCCTGCGGCCGGTGAGTGTGTCGACCATGACATCCCCCTCGCGTGGTGCTCACGTGCCGGACCCGTCTGAAACGGGCCCCTGCCACGTTGGCGGCCCTACCCGCCAGAGCACCGGTTTTCACGCGCCCGGGCCACCAATGTCGGCGACCGCCCCTCTCACCTGCATGAACCTGGGCGGCCACTGCTGAGAAGGCACACCTGCCCCTCAGGCGCCCGAGACAGCGCGAACCGCCGCCGTGGGCGCGGTATCGGAGCGGGTGTCCGTCACCGATACGCCGAAGGAGTCCCGTGCCCAGTACCCGCCGCCTGTACCTCGCCCGCCACGGCGAGGCCGATCCGGCCACCGGCTCCTTGACCGCCCGGGGCCGCCGCCAGGCCGCCCTCCTCGGTATCCGTCTGCGCGAGTACGCCCCGCACGCCCTGTGGCACGGCCCTCTGCCTCGCACGGCCCAGACAGCACGCCTGGTCTCGGACCGACTGGAGGGGGTCCCGCCCATGGCACTTCCTGAGGCCGGGGACTACGCGCCCCACATGCCCGAGCGCCACGAACTCCCGCCCGCCGAGGCCGACGGGATCCTGGAGTTCCTGGACCGGGTCCCCGCCGATGAGCGCTCCCCCGAGCTGGGTCGGCGGGCGTTGGAGCGGCTCACCGGTCCCGCGGAGGGCGATTCGGAACGGCGCGAGGTGGTCATCACCCACGCTTACCTGGTGGGATGGCTGGTGTGTGCCGCCATGGAGGCCCCGCCCTGGCGGTGGTTGAGCGTGGGCGCGGCCAACGCCGGGCTGACGGTCATCCGGTACACGCCCGGGAGAGCAGCCTCGCTATCGGTGCTGAACGACCTCGGGCACCTGCCGCCGGAGCTGCGTTGGACGGGTTTCCCGCTGGAGCTGTGCCCCTGAGTCAGCCCGGGGTCGCCTCCCATACCTGGCCGGGGACCCGCTCCAGCAGGTCGATGAGGTGATCGGCGGATGCCACCATGGCTTCGGGGTCCAGCTTGGTGGCGTTCCAGGTCAGGACGTGGTCACCGGTGAAGCGGAACGGTACGCGTGCCTCGGGCCGCTCCAGCAGCCAGGCCCGCAGGTCGGGGCCGAGTACAGCCAGGGCGAAGGTGTCGTCGTCGGCCGCGATGCGGAAGGTGTCGTCGAAGGCCTTCTCGCCCACCTGCAGGTCGTGTACGCCCAGCAGCCCGAGCAGGGTGTGGCCGAAGTGCTCGGCCTTGACCTCCAGTACGGGGGTGTGCGGGGTGGCCACCGCAACGATGCTGTGGTGGTGCGTGGTGGTGGTCGTGCCCTGACCGGTGGAGGTCGTGTTGGTGTAGGTGTATTCGAAGGCCAGCACGCGGTGGCCGCGGTGGTCCGCGCAGAGCACGTGCTTGGCCTTGGCGTTGGAGCGGCCCCGCCTGAAGGGGGCTCCGCTGAACCGGTGGGTCAGCTCGGGGCGTTCGCGGTCATAGCTCCACCCCCGGTCGCGGGCCCAGGCCACCAGGGCCTCCACCCGTTCTCGTTCGGCGGCCGAACTCATCACCACGATCGCGATGATGACGACGACAGCGACGGCCATGAGGGCGATGGCGCCACCAGACATGGGGACACTTCCTCTCAGTGCGGCTCTCCACCTACTGAGACGCGCCCCATACCGCACCCGGTTCCGGCGACTTTGCGCGCCCCGGCCGTCGGTGGCGGAAGAAAAGCCTTGTGTTGCAGGGGTTATGGGGTGTCACTGCATCCCCCGGGTGCGTAGATTGTTCTGGCCACCACACGCACAAGCACCGAGGACCCCCATGAGCGAGATCGACTCCTCAGCCCCGCACTCCGCGCGAGTCTGGAACTACTGGCTCGGTGGAAAGGACAACTACCCGGCCGACCGTGCACTGGGCGACCTGATCCTCGCGGACTTCCCCGAGATGGGTGACGTGGCCCGGGCCCAGCGCATGTTCCTCATGCGCGCGGTCACGCACATGGCGACCGAGCTGGGCATCCGCCAGTTCCTCGACCTGGGAACCGGCCTGCCCACCACCAACAACACCCATGAGATCGCCCAAGCGGCGCTGCCCGAGGCACGTGTGGTCTACGTCGACAACGACCCCCTGGTCCTGGCGCACGCCCGGGCCCTGTTGGTGGGCTCGTCCGAGGGCGCCACCGAGTACGTGGACGCCGATGTACGCCAGCCCGCCGCGGTCCTGGAGGCCGCAGCCAACACCCTGGATCTGGGCCAGCCGGTGGGTGTGACCATGCTCGGAATCCTCGGCCACATGACGCACGAGGACGCGGTCCCGGTGACGCGTTCCTACATGGCGGCCCTGCCCCCGGGCAGCTGTCTGGCGGTGGCCGACAGCACCGACACCAGCGAGGGCATGCGGCGGGCCGCCGAGGCCTGGAACGCCGACGCGGTGCTGCCCTACATCCTGCGCACCCCGGAGCAGTTCGCCGACTACTTCGAGGGTATGGAGCTGGTCGAGCCGGGTGTGGTGCCCGCGCTGGAGTGGCGTCGGGGCACCATCGCCGTCGGTACGGGGGAAGGGGTGCCGACCGCTGCCGACGAGTACTGCGGTCTGGCCCGCAAGCGTTAGACGTGGCGTGGAGTCATGGCACCGACTCCCCCGGCCATGGCCCCTGGACCGGGCCCGGGTCCCGACGGCCGGGCAGGCCTGTCGGGGCGCTCGCGGCGTCTCAGCGCTCGGTGTGTTCTTGCGTGGCTGCCGCGGCCCCGCTCTCCGGGCCGGGCTCGTTGCCCGTGCGGCCCTTCACCGGTTGCCCCTCCTGCTCTCCCACCGGGTTGTCCGACGGTGCGGGAAAGGCGAGGAACCGGGTCAGCACCACCCGTGCATCCTCGGAGGCCTCTTCCACGGGGCGGTCGTAGGCCTGCATGAGGGCGATGTAGTCCTCGAAGAACGCCAGCAGCTCCTCGGGGTTGACCCGGATCTGCCCGCGCGAGTAGGGGAAGGCGTCCATCCAGAACCCCGGCCCCCGGGCTTCCCGCTGGGCGCGGCGGAACTGCTCGATGTCGTATTCGTAGGCGATGTCCTCGATGGCGTCCATCGCCGCCCGCATGCCCTCGTCCTGCTCGCTGCGCAGCGGGAAGCGGATGTCTTGGTGGGCGGCGCGCCACCAGCGCTCCCGGCCGTGCGCGTGTTCGGGGGCCTCGACGACGAAACCGTGCCTGGCCAGCTCACGCAGGTGGTAGCTCGTGGCCCCGGTGTTCAGGTCCAGGTCCCGGGCCAGGCGCGCCGATGTGGCCGGACCGTTGCGGCCCAGGTGGTCGATGATGCGTTGCCGACGCGGGTGGGCCAGTGCCTTGAGGGCCGCCAAGTCGGTGACCTTATGCGGTCCGAGCGATTCCATGGCGTAACGCTAGGCCTCAGCAGGTAGGACGGGCAACTCCGCTCCGGGTGGTGCAAGCACCACACTTCCTGCACAGCAAGGGAATCTTCTTGCACAAAAAAGTGTGCACAGATTATTGTGCACACACTGGACCCGACTTGGAGCCCCCATGCAGCAGCAGACGCACCCACCCGGACTCAGAGCCAGCGCCCTCATCGCCCTGGCACTCATCGCCGCCCTGATCGCCGGCGCGGTCATCACCCACCGCCCACCGCCCGAACCCGCCACACCCACCGCCGACGCCTTCCACACCCAGCGCGCCATGGACCACCTGGACGAGATCGCCCAGGAAGCCAGCCCCATCGGCAGCGCCGCCAACGACCGCAACCGCGACTACCTGCAACAGCAACTCCAGGAACTGGGCCTGGAGACCGAGGTCCACAGTGCCGTGGGCGCCCGCGCCTTCGGCGACCAGGTCGTCTCCGGACTGGCCCACAACGTCGTCGCCACCGTCCCGGGCACCGACCCCACCGGCCAGCTCGTGCTTGCCGCGCACTACGACTCCACACCCACCACCCCCGGAGCCAGCGACGACAAGATGAGCGTCGCGGTCATCCTGGAGATCGCCCGCCACCTGGCCGAGGGCGCACCACCCCGCAACGACATCGTGCTCCTGCTCAGCGACGGCGAGGAACCCGGACTCATCGGGGCCGAGGCCTTCGCCGAACACCACCCCGCCACCGAACAAGGCGGCGTCCTCATCAACCTGGAGGGCCCCGGCAACTCCGGCCCCTCCGTCCTGTACAACACCTCAGCCGACAACGCCGCCCTGGTCGACCTGCACGCCAGCACCGCACCCCACCCCGCCGGCGAATCGGCCATGGCCAGCGTGTACGAGCTCATGCCAGCCAACAGCGACTTCACCACGCTGACCGAACACGGCTTCACCGGACTGGAGTACGGCCCCCTGGACGGGCGCGTGTACTACCACCACCCGCGCGACACCGTCGAGGCCCTGAACCGCGACACCCTCCACCAGCACGGAGCCAACACCCTGGCTCTGACCCGCGAACTCATGGACACCGACCTGGACCGAACGGAAGCCGACACCAGCGCCACCTACTTCACCGTGGCCGGAACGGCCGTGCACTACCCGGGCACACTGATCTGGCCGCTGGCCCTGATCGCCACCCTGGCCGTGGCCGCACTGGGCCTGATGAGCCGCCTCACCGGCACCGCGACCACACCCCGCCTGCTGGCGGCCGCCGCCACCGGCATCGTCCCCCTACTCGGCTCCCTCGGGGCCGGGTGGGCGCTCTGGCAGGCCCTCATCCTGATCCGCCCCGAGTACGGCGACCTTCTGCCCGCCGACCCCTCCTACCGGCCCGAGCTCTACCGCTGGGCCGTGCTCGCGGTCGTCCTGGCCGTGGTCTGGGCCTGGCACCTGCTGGCCCGGCGCTGGTTCGGCGCTCAGGCGAGCGCAGTGGGTGTCCTGCTCTGGCCTGCCCTGTTCGGCGTGGCCATGGCCGCCTTGGCCCCCGGCGCCGCCTACGTGGGCACCCTGCCCGCCCTCGCAGGAGCCCTTGCGGGGATGGCCGCCCTGGCCATCGGTCCGGCACGCCCCAGGTGGCGGCTGGCGGCCCTGGCCGCGGGCATCGTGCCCGGCACGGTCCTGGCCGCCCTGACCGGCTACCTGTTCACCGCTGCCGTGGGCATGGACATGGGCACCCCCATCGCCGCACTGGGTTTCGGCATGGCGGCGGTACTCACCCTGCCCCTGCTGGAGGCGGCCCTGCCCGGCCCCGGCGCTCGCGCACCACAGCGCGTGCTGGCGCCGCTGACCGCACTGGCCACCGCCGCCGCCCTGGCCGCAACGGGACTGGTCGTGGACCGCTTCGACGAGGACCACCCGCGCATGGCGCACCTGGTACACATCACCGACGCCGACACCGGCACCGCCCAGTGGGCCAGCTACAACACCGCCCCCAGCGCGTGGGTGCAGAACTACGTCTCCCAGGAACAGACCCACGAGGACAGCGACCTCACCGTGCCGCGCGGAGTGTGGTTCGAACAGGTGGGCCCGGCACCCGACATCCAGGAGCCAGCACCCGAGATCGAGGTGGACGAGGTGCGCACACAGGACGGCGACACCGTCATGGACCTGACCCTGCTCTCGCACCGCGACGCCTTCGCCCTGGTCCTGCACCTGGACCGCAAGGTCACCGACGGAACCCTCCAAGCCCCCGACCTGCCCCAGAGCCAGCTACCCGCCATGGACACCACCAACGACACCCAGGACCTGCCCTACGAAGTCCACTTCTACAACCCACCCGAGGAGGGCCTGGCCATGACCGTGCACGTGGAGGGCACCGACCGGCCCGAGCTCGCCGTCTCCGACGCCACCCTGGGCCTGGAGGGCATCCCCGGCTTCGAGCCCCGACCCGACGACGTCGATCTCGCACCCTCCCTCGGCGTCATCTCCAGCGACACCGCCGTCATCACCCGCGCCCACCACTGGTAGCACCCGCTGGCAGAACGGTCCCGGCCAGGTGCGCAGCCCGCGAGCACCCGGCCGGGACCGCCCCTGGCACAGACCGAGGCCCATGGGGTGCCTCAACGCAGCCTGGTCCTCAGACGAAGACCTTGCCCGGGTTGAAGATGCCCCGCGGATCCAACGCCCCCTTGACCGCCCGGTGCATCGCCAACACATCCGGGCCCAGCTCATCGGCGGCGCCGCGCATCTTGAGCAGACCCACCCCGTGCTCACACGCAGGTCGTCATTGGCCGCGCCCGGCTGCACTCTCACGGTCTGCTACACCGGGTCGACCTCCAGGATCCGGTCCATCCGCTCGAAGGAGACCACCACCCACCGTTGCTGATGTCTTAAGCGAACATCAGCATCCCGTGCATTTCTTTACGAAAGGTCCGTGACGGTGTCACCACAACCTGGGTTGGGTGTCCTGACGACGGTGCCGGAGCTTCTTTCCGCATGTGCGGTCTTGCGCCACCGGCCCGCCCCGCACCCGCCCTGCGGCGGGTGCGGGTGGTGCGGGTCCTATGGTCGGCTCCACGGGCCTTCAAAGCTTGCGCTCCCCGGTCTCCGGCCACTCCAGTACCGGTACTGCCCACCTGCGCCGCCAGGGCGGCGAGGTTGCGTGCTGCGTTGACGTCCCGATCCAGCACGAGGGGACATGCGTCGCAGTCGAACACCCGGATGTGCAGCGGCAGCTTGGCTTTCGTCGCCCCGCACCCCGAGCAGGTCTTACTACTGGCGAACCACCGGTCGGCCACCACCAGGCGCCCGCCGCCCCAGGCGGTTTTGTAGTCCAGTTGGCGGCGGATCTGCCCGAACCCCGCATCCGCGATACGGCGGGCCAGACGCCGGTTCATGACCATCCCGGCCACATTGAGGTCCTCCACCACCACCGTGCCGTACTCCCCGGCCAGCGCAGTGGTCAGGTGGTGCAGCGCATCGGTGCGCAGGTTCGCCACCCGGTGGTGCACCTTGTTGCGGGCCTGGTTGGCCTTGACCCACCGCTTCGAAGGCGCGCGCCCGGTGCGCCGGTCCGGACCCTGACGACGCGACACCCTCCGCGAGGCCCGGCACAGGTCGGTCAGTGCCCCCTCCACATGGCGGGGGTTGGCCACCTGCCACACCCCGCCGTCGGAGTCGGCGACCACCGCCAAAGACTTCAGGCCCAGGTCCACCCCGGCCACCCCCTCCGGTGCGAGACCGTGGCCGAGAGGATGCGCGCGGTCCCGTTGGCCAGGCGGCGGTGGAGTTTGCGGGTGGACTCATGGGTGCGCACCCGCCCCACCACCGGCAAGGTGACATGGCGGCGGGTGTGCTCGCACCGGATTACCCCGGTGGTGAAGCGGCAGGACAGGGGCGCCCGGTGCTTGGACTTGGGCCGCGGCACCCCCACCTTCGGACCTTTGCGATCGCCGCGCTTGGCGGCGGAGTAGCCGTCAAAGGCAGCGGCGCCGCCTGCTAGGCCGGTGTTGTAGGCCTCTTTGGAGTTGTCGGCCCACCAGGTGGCGAACCGGGGGTCCTGGCGTTTGGTGGCGTTGAAGGCCCGCCGCAGGGCGGGCAGCGACCAGGACCGCCACGGGGTGCGCTCAGACTCAGCAACCCCGTAGGAGGCCTCGGCCGCGCGCTGGTCCCAGGTGGCCAGGACGTGCTTGCGGGCCCAGTTGAAGGCCGTCCGGGCGGCTCCGCAGTGCGAGCGCAGCCGCTGCTCGTCCTGGGCGCCGGGGTCCAGGGCGAAGACGTAGGCCTGGACCACGTGCCCGGGGCGGGGCTGAAACCCACGCTTCTTCTTGCGCTTGTTCTTGCCTTCCGCTTGTTGGTCGTCCTGCTGTAGAGCGGTCTCGGCCACGGGTTCCACCCCCTCCCGATGTCTCGTTCACATGTTCGAGAAAGACGTTAGCGGAGCGGGTGGGCCGGTGAGGGGGGGAATCGGTGAACTCCCCCTGATTCTTTTCTCCGGGGCGAACCGGTCCGAGTGCCGGGCTCTTCAACGGCAGCCTGCGGCCGTAGTGATCTTTGTTGACGGGGGTGGATGGTTGCTGAGGGAACCCCGAACAGCTCACAACCCCACCCCGGACATGGATGGCTCCTCCCTCACCGGCACCGACAGCCCGTTGCGTCCGTGCTGCCAGCACACTAAACCCGGGCCTTCGCCACGCACACACCCGAGTCGGACAAAACAGCATTTGCGGGGCGCGCGGTGTTAGCGTGAACCCTGGTCAGCGGCCACGACGGCCTCGGAGGTGGACATGAGCACGATCCTGGTCACCGGCGCCACCGGAACCCTCGGCAGACCCCTCGTCGAACAACTGCGCCGAACCGACCACCACATCCACACCCTCAGCCGCCACCCCGGAAGCCTGGACGACACCGCACACCCCGTCGACCTGCGCACCGGCCACGGCCTGGACCACGCACTCCACGGCGTCGACACCATCGTCCACTGCGCCACCACCCCCACCGGCGGAGACATCCCTTCCGCCACCCACCTCATCCGCGCCGCCCGTGCCGCCGACGTCTCCCACCTGGTCTACATCTCCATCGTCGGCACCGACCAGATCCCCCTGGCCTACTACCGGACCAAACACACCGTCGAAGAGGCACTCCTGGCCTCCGGCCTGGGCGTCACCATCCTGCGCACCACCCAGTTCCAAACCCTGGTCCAGAGCATCTGCGCCCGCCTGGCCCTCGCACCCGCCATGCCCTGCCCCGACATCGACGTCCAGCCCATCGACCCCGCCGAAGTCGCCCTGCGCCTGACCCGACTGGCCCAGGAAGAACCCGCCGGGCGCGTCCCCGACCTGGGCGGCCCCCGAGTGGAACCCTTCCACGACCTGGCCCGCGCCTACCTGGACGCCACCCGCACCCGCCGCCTCCTGTGGCCCCTGCACCTGCCCGGCACCACCTTCGCCGCCTACCGCTCCGGCGCCCACCTGGCACCCGACCGCGCGGTGGGCCGCACCACCTTCGCCCAGTACCTCGCCCGCCCCTGACCACACCGCTCACACCTGGCCCGCGACCTGCAACGGCACCGCGCTCAGCGGCTCAACCTGTGGTAACGCCCCAGGGCCAACGGCACGAACACCGCCAACAGCACCAGAGGCCACACCACCGCCATCAACAGCGCGTTCTGCGCCACCCACGACTCACCCACCACCGTGGTGTTACCGAACAGCTCACGGCAGGCCAACACCGTCGCCGACAGCGGGTTCCACTCGGCCGCCGGCGCCAACCACCCCGGGATCATCTCCGTGGGCACGAACGTCTCGGCCACCATCGCCAGCGGAAACACCAGCGAGAAGAACTTCATCGCCGCCTCAGGGCTGCGCACCAACAACCCCAGGTAGATCCCGATCCAGGTGAACGCCAACCGCAACAGCAGCAACAACCCCAGGGCCGCCAACGCCGCCACGGGCCCGTTGTGCCACTGCCACCCGATCAGCAGACCCATCCCCACCAGGACCGCCAGGTCCACCACCGCCGAGACCACGTCGGCCATGCTGCGCCCCACCAACAGCGCCGACGGCGCCATCGGCAGGGTCCGGAACCGGTCCACCACCCCGCGGCCCACATCCGCGACCACGGCGATGGTCGTGTTCCCGATTCCAAAGGCCATGGTCAGCGCGAACAAGCCCGGCAGGAGGAAGTCGCGGTAGTCATCGCCGCCCAACCCCATGGCCGCGCCCATCGCCTCACCGAAGACGAAACCGAACAACAGCACCGCCAGCACCGGGATCAGCAGCGTGCCGACCACCTCGTCGGGCTTGTGCACCAGGTGCGACAGGTAGCGCCGCGCCACCACCGCCGAATCGGCCACCGCCCACCCGGCACGCCCGGCCCACGCGCCGGCCCCCGCAGGCCCGCCCTCCCACTCGCCCTCGACGGCCCCGCCAGAAGACCTGTCCGCAACCGGTTCGGTGACCGTCATGACCGCGCTCCGTCCTGCTGCCCGCTGATCCGGGACCCGCCGTCCCGAAGCCCGTCCTCCTGCCGACCACCGCTCTGGTGCCCGGTCAGGCTCAAGAACACGTCGTCCAACGTCGGGCGGCGCAACGCGATGTCCTCCACGTCCAACCCCGCCTCGTCCAGGGCCCGCACCACCTTGGTCAGCGCAGCACCCCGCCCACCGAGCGAGACCCGAACGCTCAGCGCGTCCCGGTCGACCTCCGGCGGCGCCCCCGCCATACGACCCATCACGTCCGTGGCCACCGGCAGTTCCGCCGCGTCAGCGACCACGACCTCCACGCGGCCGCCACCCACCCGCGACTTCAGCTCCTCCGGGCTGCCCTCGGCGATCACCCGACCGGCATCGATCACCGACACCCGGTCGGCCAGCCGGTCGGCCTCCTCCAGGTACTGGGTGGTCAACAGCACCGTCGTGCCCGCCGCGACCAGCTCCCGCACGGCACCCCACACCTCCTGGCGGCTGCGCGGATCCAACCCCGTGGTCGGCTCGTCCAGGAACAGCACCCTCGGGTCCAGCACCAACCCGGCAGCCAGGTCCAGCCGGCGGCGCATCCCACCCGAGTACGTGCGCACCGACCGGTCCCCCGCACCCGTGAGGTCGAAACGCTCCAACAGCTCCTGGGCCCGCTGCTTCGAACGCCGCCGACCCAGGTGGTAGAGCCTGCCGAACATCTCCAGGTTGCGCCGCCCGGTCAGGAGCTCGTCGACCGCGGCGTACTGGCCCACGAACCCGATCCGCCTGCGCACCCACCTGGCCTGGGTCGACACGTCGGCCCCGGCCACCCGGGCCCGGCCCCCGTCGAAACGCAGCAGTGTGGCCAGCACCCGCACCATCGTGGTCTTTCCGGCCCCGTTGGGCCCCAAGAGCCCGTGTACCGTCCCCGGCGCCACCGCCAGGTCCACCCCGGCCAACGCCACCTTGCCGTTCGGGTAGTGCTTGCGCAGCCCCTGGGCCAGGATCACCGGTGCGCCGCTCATGAGACCACCGCCTCCTTGGCCCCCGCGCCCCCGGGACCACGCGGTGCGGGCACCATCGCGCGCACCGTGCTCACCTCGTCATAGCGGCCCACGGCGATCCGCGCGACATTGCGCACCGACTCACTGCCCTCCCGGTAGTAGGCGCAGTGCCCCGGAATGTCCCCGGTGGCGAAAACCCGCGCACCGAAACCCCGCCGCAGCGGCGAAGGGCCGTGCCCGATCTCTCCCACATGCCCCCGCGGGAAGAACCGGATCCAGTCAGCAGGGCCCAACCCGGCCCACAGGTTCCCGGTGAACCCCAGTTCGGCGCGGCTGCGCACCCCCATCCCGGGGCTGCCCAACGCCACGCAGTCACTGACCCGGGCCCGCCGCAGGGCCAGACCGCACACCACCGTGCCGTAGCTGTGCCCCACCAGAGTCACCCGCGCCGACCGCGGCAGGAACTCCGTCAACCGGGCCAGGTCCGCGGCGCCCTCCAGTGCCGGACGGCGCGACACCGCCTCACCGAACCCGCGCGGGGTCCGGTACCCCACCCACACCACCACCGCCACGCGCTCGCCCGGAGCGAGCTGCCCCATCGTGCGCAGCAGCGTCTCTCCGTTGGCGCGCGGCCGGGTAGCGCGCCTCTGGTTGAAGTAGTTGCCCAGGTAGTTGTCGTTGCCCGGGACCAGGACCGCGATGTGTTCCGCGGTGGCCGCGTCCCCCAGCTCCTCCACGATCCGGCCGTCCTCACGCCCGTCACAGGCCAGCACGCGAACGCCGAACCTTCGAGCGCGCTCATAGTGCAGGGGATCGGTGACTGGAACGCTGGTTGGGCCCGCCGTGACCATGACTTCCCCCGAAAATCCCCGTACCGCAGCTTCTCTGACCCATTCCACGCTAGAGAGGGACGGCCGTTACCGCGATGACGCTGACACCCGCTTCCCAGTCCAGCCGCACCCACCAACAGCAGTGGTGTCAGCACTACCTTCCACCGGATCGACCAGCCCTGACCAGGAAAAATCGCTTTGCCCGCCGCGATCGCCCCTGGGAGCATGCGCTCCATGCAGATCGTGACCCTGGCCCAACGCCCCGACCTCGCCGAGGTCCTGGACCGCCCAGAGCTCAACCCCGGTCCCGAGCTCATGGTCCACGACACGGTGGCCCAGGACCTGTGCCGGACCGCGGCCGAGCACAGCCTGAGCCCGCTCGCCGCACCCCTGCGCCCCACCCTCAAACACCGGTAGCCGCTGCACTGACCACCCACGCCAGTGCGACTACGACCACGGACCTCGCCCCGACCACCCGACCGCAGGAGCACTCCCATGACGCCGCTGCCCCCACCCCAGGGCCTGCACCCCGACGGCACCATCGCCCGCGAAGGCGCACTCGCCCGGATCCCCGCAGCCTTCACCCCCGTCGTGGACGCTCTACGCACCCGCCTGCCCGAGGTCTTCGGCCCCCGCCTGCACAGCGCCTACCTGTACGGCAGCCTCCCCCGCGGCACCGCCCGACCCGGCATCTCGGACCTGGACGCCCTCGCCGTCCTGCACACCCACCCCGACCGCGCCGAACAAGAACGCACCCGCACCCTGGAACGCGAACTCGACACCGCCTTCGCCCAGGTCGACGGCGGCGGCATCCTGCTCGACAGCGTCCCCACCCTGACCAGCGCCCTCGAACGCCACGACGGCGGGTTCTTCGTCGCCTGCCTGTGCACCCCCCTGTGCGGCCCCGACCTGGCCCAGCAACTTCCCGCCTACCGGCCCACCACCCTGCTGGCCCGCGAGACCAACGGCGACCTGCACCTGGCCATCCCCCGCTGGCGCACCCGCACCGCCCACGCCACCACCGAGGCCGAACGCCTACGCCTGAGCCGCGGCGTCTCCCGCCGCCTCACCCGCGCGGCCTTCACCCTGGTCATGCCCTCCTGGGGCGGCTGGACCAGCGACCTGGAACTGGCCGCCGACATCTTCGGCCACTACCACCCCCAGCGCCACCACCAGGTGCACGCGGCCGCCCGCACCGCACACCGCCCCACACCCGACCCCGACCACCTGCACGAACTCGTCGAGGACCTGGCGCCCTGGCTGGCCGCGGAGTACACCGCCACCCACGGGACCAAGACGCCCCGACCCGAACACCCCAGCTCTTGAACAACCCGGCTCAGACCCGCTCCAGGGGGACGTGCGCGCCACAGGGCTCACGCACACCGACCGCCATCCCGGGCTCCACGACCCCGCCGTCCAACACCACACCCATGATTCCGGCCCGGCGCACCAACCCACCCCGCTCGTCCCGGTACACCATCTGCTTGAGCAGCCCCTGGGAGAACCCGTCGATCTGCGCACACGGGTTCCGCAACCCGGTGACCTCCACGCGCGCCTGCCCCAAGCTCAGCACCGTGCCCTTGGACAGTCCCAACAGGTCCACGCCCCGGGTCAGGATGTTCTCGCCCATCTGCCCCGGCTCCACCGAGAACCCGGCCAGGGCCACCTCCTCGAAGAGTTCGGCGTGGATCAGGTGCACCTGGCGCAGGTTGGGCTGGGTGGGGTCGGCCGCCACCCGCGAACGGTGCTTGACCGTCCGGCCCAGGTGCGCGTCCCCCTCCACCCCCAGCCCGGCCACCAGGCGGATCCGAGGCCGGACCGGCTTGCTGAACGTGTGCTCGGGGCTGCTGCTGACCGACTCTACGACGGGGGCCATCGCCGTCCTCCACAACTACGCGCGCAACGGACGGCCCCAGCTTAGAGACCACGATCCCGGTGATCCGGGCCAGGGCCCCCGCAGGGTCCGGTTCGCGCTGGAAACTAGGTGCCCACCGCTCGCAACCCGGTCCGGTTCACCCGGTCCAGCGCCTGCGCGCTCGCGGCATCCGCCGGCAGGTAGACCACCAGATACTGGCCCTGGGCATCCAAACGCTCATAGGACAACCGCAGCTCACCCGCCCGCGGATGCGCCAACCGCTCCACACCGGTACTCGACGGCGCCGCCGGAGCGGCCGCCATCCGCCCGGTGAACTCCTCCCCGCCCACGATCGACAGCTCCTCCACCAGATGGGCCAGGTGCGGATCCTCCGGGGCCGCCTCCGCCCGCAACTCCGCCAACCGCGCCTCGGCCACCGCCGCCCAGTCCGGATAGGCCGACCGTGCCCGGTCGTCGGCGAAGACGAACCACACCCGGTTCGCGGGCTGGTCGTCCTCCACGTCCAACAGCCCCAACGGGCCCACCAGACGTTCATAACCCGACGTGTGGGCGAGCGTCTCACCCAACCGGTTGAACAGCGCCGCCGGAGCCGGCTCCAACCGGTCCAGCAGCGCCCGCATCGTCGCGCGCACCTCACGCTCGGGCGGCATCCCGCCCGGACACAGCGCACCGGCCCCCGACGCCACCTTCGACAGGTTGCGCAACCGCACCCGATCGCCCACCGACAACCCCAACGCATCGGCCAACGCCACCAGCACCTGCGGCGACGGGTTGCGGTCACGCCCCTGCTCCAACCGGGTCAGGTAGTCCACACTCACACCCGACAGCGTGGCCAACTCGGCCCGGCGCAGCCCCGGGGTGCGGCGGCGCGCCCCCACCGGCAGACCCACTCTCTCCGGCGGGGTCGATTCACGACACACACGCAGGAACGCGCCCATTCCGGTTTCGTCCATGCGCTTGAGTCTACGAGCCGGAGCCCCGCTCATCCTGGCCCTGTCAGGGCCAGCCCCCACGCGGCCTTCCCCCGCACCCGGGCACGCCGCACACTGACACCCATGACCACACACACCACCAGAAGGACCACCTGATGCGCTACCAGCTCCTCGGGCCCTCGGGCCTGCGCGTGTCCCAACTCTTCCTGGGCGCGATGGCCTTCGCCGACCGCGACGAGGCGCGCCGCATGATCGACGTCTACCGGGACGCGGGCGGCAACACCATCGACACCGCCTCCGCCTACGGCGACAGCGAGGAGATCCTCGGCGACGTCCTCCAAGGCCGCCGCGACCGCTTCGTTCTGGCCACCAAGTACACGCTGCCCCGCGACCCCACCGACCCCAACACCGGGGGCAGCCACCGCAAGAACCTCACGCTCACCCTGGACCGGAGCCTGCGGCGGCTGCGTACCGACTACGTCGACTTGCTGTGGGTGCACTCCTGGGACGAGCACACCCCGATCGAGGTCACCATGCGGGCCCTGGACGACGTCGTCCGCGCGGGCAAGGCCCTGAGCCTGGGTTCCTCCAACATGCCCGCATGGGTCGTCGCCGAAGCCAACACCCTGGCCCGGCACCACGGGTGGACGCTGTTCGCCACCCTCCAGGTGCCCTACAACCCGCTGCGCCGCGACATCGAACGCGAACTCCTGCCCATGGCCCGCACGCACGGCCTGAGCCTGGCCACCTACAACGGTCTGGCCGCCGGGGTCCTCTCGGGCCGCTTCACCGGCCCGCACGCTGAGGGGGCCAGCCACCGCGTGGAGCCCGCCTCCCTCACCGAACGCGAGCACCGGACCGCCCGCGTGATCCAGCAGGTCGCCGAGGAACTGGACGCCACCCCCGCCCAGGTCGCCATCGCCTGGGCCCTGCACCGCTCACCGCGCGTTCACCCGATCATCGGCGCCAGCAGCGCCCGACAGCTCAAGGACAACCTGGGAGCCGCGGAAGTGTCCCTGCCTTCAGAAACCGTGGAGCGCCTGGACACAGTGGCCGACTTCGACATCGGCTACCCCGGCGACCAGCACGCACAGACGCAGGCCTGGTTCGACGGCCACCACCCCGTAGAACAGCCCACCCGCGAGCGCCCTTTCGGTCACCCGCCGACGCGGGCTTAGGCGGCCTCGGGCCGATCGCACGATCGGCCCCGACTCCGGCCTGATCGGGACCGCACCCCCTTCACCCGTCCGTGGGGGTGAGGGGGACCAGATCCCTGACTACGCGGGTGGGCTTTCCGGAGATCTGCGTCGCCACCAGCCGGTCCACCCCCGGTAGGGACGCCAGGCGCAGGAACATCCTCCGCAACCGCAACCGGCCGGGGGTGGAGGGCAGGAACCAGGAGGTCCCGCTACGGGCCGCGCGCTGGCGTTCCTCCACCACCGGACGCCACCGCTCTTCATACCTGCGCAGTCCCGCCCCGACGCTGTCGGCCCGGGCGAGTTCCTCCCCCAGGACATAGGCCCCGCCCACTCCCATCGAGGCGCCCTGGCCAGCTAGCAGGGACACCGCCTGGCAGGCGTCACCGAGCAGCACCGTGCGCCCCCGGCTCCAGGTCCCCATCCGGATCTGGGCGACGTGGTCGTAGTAGACCTGCTCGGGCGGCGGACACAGCTCCAAGGCCCGGGGCACCACCCAGCCCAGCCCTGCGTAGGCGCCGCGCAGCGCGGCCCGCGGGTCCTGAGGCAGCCGGGTGTCCTCGGTGCGGTGCACCGCGAAGGCCGCCACCCGGTCACCCTCCAGCGCGTAGAGCCCCATCTGCGCCCCCAGGCTGTCGGTGAGCTGGAAGCGCCCCTGGGTCGCCGCGTGCACGCGGGAGTCGTTGAAGGTGTAGGCAGCGGTGTGAAAGCCCAGGTGGTGCAGGTACCGCTCCTGCGGGCCGAACACCAGGCGGCGCACGGTGGAGTGGATGCCGTCGGCCCCCGCCAGCAGGTCGGCCTCCACCATCTGGCCGTCGGTCAGGCGCACCCGAACCCCGTCGGCGTGTTCGTGGATCTGTTCCGGAGCGCTGTTGTAGCGCAACTCCACCCGGTCGGGCAGCGACTCGCGCAGGGCCAGTTCCAGGTCGGGTCGCATGAGGGAGACCAAGGACCCGCCCAGAGACCGGGCGAAGCGCTCGAACCCGACCGCCGCCGTCCTGCGGCCGCGCTCGTCGACCAAGACCGCTTCGGTGAAGTGGTGGCCCAGCTCCCGCAACCGGCCCATGAGCCCCATGGCCTCGGCGGCGTCGTAGCCGGGCCCGAAGAAGTCGATCATGTAGCCCTGCGGCCGCGGCCCTGGGGCCCGCTCCAGCACGGTCACCTCCCACCCGTGGTGGGACAGGCGCTGGGCCAGGGCCAACCCGGCGATCCCGGCGCCCACGATCACCGCGCGCATCGGTGCGTGAGAGGGCGGGCGGATGGTCCCGGTTGTGTGTGTGGTGCTCATGCCTGCCCCCTGGTGGTGGTGCGTGCGGTGTCCAGGACGCGGCGCAGGACGGGTGCGACCTCCTGCGAGGTCAGACCGGAGTCCAGGGCGCGGTGCAGCATCATCCCGTCCACGGTCGAGGCCAGGACCCGGGCCGTGGCTTCGGGGTCGGCGATCCCGCACGAGCGCAACCAGTCGGCCAGTGATGCGCGAAATCGCTCCAGGATTTCGGTGATGCCTCGGCGCAGGTGTTGGTCGCGCCCGGCCGCCAGGTAGGCCTCGATGAACAGCGTCGAGTCGGGGTCGTCACCGGGGTAGGCGTCCAATGCGCCCAGCATCACATCCAACCCTTGCTCGGGGCCGGTTCCCTCAAGGTGGGCGGCGGCCTGGTCGGCCACCTGCACCATCGCACCCAAGGCGGCTTCGTTGAGCAGGGAGTTCAGCGAGGGGAAATGGTAGTGCACGAGCCCGGACCCGACCGCCGCCCGCTCGGCCAAGGCCCGTGTGCTCACTGCGGACCAGCCCCGTTCGGCGATGAGCTCTGTGGCCGCTCCGAGTAGGCGCTCGCGCACCTGCCGTCCCCGTTCCGTCGTCATTCCGCCCCCTTGTGGGCCCACCCCAACCACGCGGTCGGCCATCGACTTGGGCAAGTGCATTGGACAACTGCCCAAATAGAAGGATGGCACGGATCAGGAGCCGCTGTACACACCCAAGGATCGGACCCCTCAGAGAAACCAGGACCCCACAAACGACAGAGGTGCCCTTACCCGGCCCACAGCAGGAAACTGACATCGGTCTCCTCGGGCCCGGCAGGACCTCCGTCGGGACCGGTCACCGAGGCCACCCGCAGGCCCGCCTGGCCGACCAGCTCCTCGAACCCGGCGCGCGTATACCAGTGCAGCACCCAGGGCTGCTCCTGCACGGTGCGCTCACCATCGCGAAGGCGCTCGTAGCGCAGCATGCTGCGCTACGAGCGCGCGTGCTCGTCGCGTTCCTCAACCACCACCGACACCCGCAGCTCAGCACCATCGACACTGGCCACCCGCGCCTGTCCGATCCGCTCGGCCGGGGCGGGTTCGGGAACGGCCAGGGGCACCAGTGCCACCCCGCCCTCGCACAGGTGGGCACGCATACGGCGCAGTGCGGCCAGGGCGGTGGCGTCGTCGGCCAGCAGCGTGAAGGTGGGCCCGGCCAGGAAGATCGAGGCGTAGCGGCGCGGCAGGTCCAGCTCCTCCATACGCTGGCAGTGCACGCGCACGTCCACCCCCGACTGGCCGGCCCGCTGAAGACAGCGCTCGAGCATGTCCGCCGAAGAATCCATGCCGTCCACGTCCAGCCCGCGCTGCCGCAGTTCGATCAACGGGTCTCCGTCCCCGCACCCCAACTCCAGCGCGGGCTCGCCCCACTCCTGGACGAAAGCCGCATAGGGCTCCGGATCATAGGAAGCGCCCTTCAACGGGCTGTAGAGGTCGGCAACGAGTCCGGTATAGAAGTCCGCAGGCTGCATGGCGAGCACCCTAGGACTCGCGCGAGCGCGACCGCCACTCAATTAATCGGCGCGCACGCCCGCGCTACGTAGTCCGCGCGGGACGAGCAGGGGCGGAAGGCAGGGGCCGTGGAACGAAAAAAACGCCCACCGAAGGTGGGCGACCGCGCGGCAGGAGGGTTTTGGTAACTCTCCGCCACTCTTAATTTATAGCGCACCCCCGGGCTTGCGGCAAGACCCGGGTCATGGCGGACAATCATCGATCGTGAACACCAAACGCCACACGGGAGACGCCGTGAAACCCACCGCCACCAGCGCGTTCGCCCTCCCGGAGCACCTCGCCCCCAAGGCCGAACCGGACCTGATCGCCAACGACGAGCGCCACTTCGCCGCCATCGCCACCACCCTCGAACAGACCATCGCCGACCTGTCCGACCGCCTCGACACCCAGCGTCAGACCACCGGGGGTAACATCCGCGAAGTAGTCGAGCGCGACCAAGAGGTCCGTCGGCTCTCCTCCCGCCTGCGCACCCTGCGCCGCTTCAGCCTGGACCTGTGCCTGGGACACATCGTCCACGACAACGACCCCGAGCCCGTCTACATCGGCCGACTCGGCCTGACCGACAGCGACGGCAACCGCCTGCTGCTCGACTGGCGATCCCCCGCGGCCGAACCGTTCTTCGCCGCCACCCACGCCCACCCCATGGGGCTGACCAGCCGCCGCAGGTACCGCTGGGACCAAGGCCACATCAGCGACTACTGGGACGAGGTCTTCACCGAGGACGGGTTCGAAGGCCACGCCGCCCTCGACGACCAGTCCGCCTTCATCGCCAGCCTGGGCGCCCACCGTTCCGACCGCATGCGCGACGTGCTCGGCACCATCCAGGCCGACCAAGACGCCATCATCCGGGCGGGATCACGCGGCGCCCTCGTGGTCGACGGCGGCCCCGGCACCGGCAAGACCGTCGTGGCCCTGCACCGCACCGCCCACCTGCTCTACTCCGACCCGCGCCTGGGACACCGCCGCGGCGGCGTGCTCTTCATCGGCCCGCACCAGCCCTACCTGGCCTACGTCGCCGACGTCCTGCCCAGCCTCGGAGAGGAGGGCGTACAGACCTGCACCCTGCGCGACCTGGTCCCCGAGGGCGCCACAGCAGCGCCCGACACCGACCCGCACACCGCCCGCCTCAAAGCGTCGGCCCGCCCGGACCAGGT
This sequence comes from Nocardiopsis oceani, assembly GCF_054777395.1. Lineage (NCBI taxonomy): Bacteria > Bacillati > Actinomycetota > Actinomycetes > Streptosporangiales > Nocardiopsidaceae > Nocardiopsis > Nocardiopsis oceani. Next base: position 26,131 of record NZ_BAAHAR010000044.1, on the reverse strand, counting down.
GATCGAGGCTGCCGTGCGCTTCTACGAGAAACCACCCAAGCAGGGCATGACCGTCGCCACACCCTGGTTCGACCTGCACCTGAGCGCCCAGGACTGGGCCGAGGCCTTCAGCTCCGTCGACGCAGGCACCCCGCACAACGAAGCCCGCGAACACATCCTGGAAGAGCTGACCGCGATCCTGTCCGACCAGCACGACGACGAAGAGATCTCCACCGAGATGCTCCACGCCGCACTGGCCCAAGACCGCGAGCTCCTGGAAACGCTCTACCGCTCCTGGCCGATCCTGGAGCCCACCGACCTGGTCGGTGACCTGTGGTCGGTACCCGCCTACCTGCGCCTGTGCGCCCCCTGGCTCCACCCCGACGACATCCACCGGCTCCAACGCCACAGCGCCCACGCCTGGACCGTCTCCGACCTGCCGTTCCTGGACGCCGCACGCCTGCGCCTGGGCGACCCGCACGCCTCCCGGCGCAAACGCCACTACAACGCCTCGGCCGCCGCCGAACGCGAGCGCATGTCCACCGTCATCGACAACCTCCTGGCCGCCGATGACGACGGCGAGGGCTTGGTGACGATGCTGCACCAAGAGGACCTGCGCGAGGACCTGGTCGACGAGGCCGCCCTGCCCGCCGCCGAACGCGACCGCCTGGCCGGAACCTTCGCGCACATCGTCGTGGACGAGGCCCAGGAACTGACCGACGCCGAGTGGCAGATGCTCCTGCAGCGCTGCCCCTCCCGGAGCATGACCATCGTCGGGGACCGCGCACAGGCCCGGCACGGCTTCACCGAGTCCTGGCACGAGCGGCTGAAGCGGGTCGGGTTCGACCAGGTCGACCTGGCCTCCCTGAGCGTCAACTACCGCACCCCCGAGGAGGTCATGGCCGAGGCCGAGCCGGTCATCAGGGCCGCGCTGCCCGACGCCAACGTGCCCACCTCCATCCGCAGCGGCGGTGTGCCCGTCCTGCACGGATCCACCGAGGAGCTCGACTCGATCCTGACCACCTGGCTGGCCGAGAACACCGAAGGCAGCGCCTGCGTCATCGGTGACCCGGTCTTCGAGGAGCGGCCGCGAGTGCGCTCGCTCACTCCGAGCCTGGCCAAGGGGCTCGAGTTCGACTTGGTCGTCCTCGTGGACCCGCAGGGGTTCGGTGAAGGCGTCGAGGGGGCAGTGGACCGCTACGTCGCGATGACCCGGGCCACACAGCAGCTCGTCATCCTCAGCGGGAGCGGCCGTCGGTGAAGACGCCGTTGAACGGCATCGTGCGCCAGTGCTCGACCGCGGGCGTCAGGTAGTCCATCAGCTCGGGCAGTTGCGGCACCAGCGCCAGGGTGGTGACGGCGCGCAGCATCCCGACGCTGTTCACGAAGCGCAGGACGTCCTCGTTCAACTCCCGCAGGCCCGCCCGGCGGGCACCGCGGTTGTAGGCGGCCTCGTGCTCGGGTCCCAGGACGGCCAGGTCCCACTCCACGGGGCCCAACGAGACCAGTTCGAAGTCGGAGTACAACTCGCCCGCCACCCCGGAGAAGATGTTCGCGGGAGGGGAGTCGCCGTGGACGGGCTGCAGGCCGATGCCGGGGAAGGCGGCCTCGAAGGCCGTACGTGAGCTCACCAGGGGTTCCAGGACCTGCCACTGGCGGCGCGCACGGTCCACATCGGCCGCGGCGATGAGGTCGGGACGGTCGGCGAGCAGTACCAGGTCCTGGGGCAGGCCCCGCGGTTCGGCCGCGCCCAGGAACGGCAGGCGGCCCGGGTAGGTGCGCATCGCGGCGTGCAGGTCGGCGGTGCTCTCGGCGTTGGCCACGTAGTCGGGCTCTGTGCCGTGGTCCTCCTCGACGAACTGCCAGAAGGTGATCGAGAACCCGTCGCGCTGGACGGGCTCGCGCGGCACGAGGGGGCTGGGCGCGATCACGGGGGTGCCCTGGCCGGCGAGCCAGCGTGTCACGTCCAGTTCCGCCTGCTGGCGCAGTGCCAGGGAACCCAGGTCCTGGTAGTGGGGCAGGACGGTGGGAATGCGGGCCACGACCGGTGCGGGCGCCAGGTGTACCACGACCGAGAACAGGTCGTGGAGCACGGAGGCGTCGGTGACGGTGAGGCCGAGGTCGCGCCCGGCCGCCACGGCGGCGTCGAGTGCGGCGCGGGTGCGGGCGTCGCGTTGTTGTGGGGTCAGGAAGTCGTTCACCGGTCGATCATGGCACGTCAGGCGGTGTCGGACGGGGCGGCGTGTGTGCTGTGTGGCGGCCTTGACGGTGGTGGTCGGGGCGGTGCGTGCCGCCCCGACCACCGGGCTAAGGACGGGTTAGGCAGCCGGTCTGACCAGGACGAACCTGAAATCCCGCGTGGTCCTGCGCTTCAGCGGGATGTCGATCTTGACTCGGCGAAGGACCTCAGTGCGGCTGATCCCCAGCCCATGGGCGATGAGCTGTTCGGGGCGTACCGGCACGGGTGCGTCGAAGGACACGCTCACCGGCAGGGGCCACGGGTCCTCGGGAACCGGGGGTGCGTGGAGCTGCCAGCACCCGTCCCAGTCGAGCGCGAACCGGTGGCGCCGGGACAGCACGGGGTTGAGGAGTGTGTCGGTGACCAGGTCCGGGGCGTTGGCGGTGTAGTCGGCCAGGAGCTGGGCTGGCAGGGAGCGCACGGGGACGCGGTGGTGGACGGTGAGCTTGCTGGTCCGGTCACAGCCAACGCAGTTGACCAGCAGCCAGACGTCGAGGAGCTTGCCGTTGGCGTTGACGCGGAACCTGCCGTCGCCGGTGGTGGCGTGCCCGGAAGGGCAGGCCACGCAGGGGAAGGCGAGCAGGGGCAGGCGGGTGCGTCGTACGGCCCAGGGCAGCACGAAAGAAAGCGCAGACATAATCTCTCTGAAGATCTGACGCAGAGCACGGGGAAGAGAGCCGACGGCGACGTCGGCTGACCGATGCGTAGGAAAGTCAGACCTAAAGAGCGGGGGGCGTCATGCGCGCAGGATCCTCTCGTGGGGGCGGAGCCAACCTAGAGGTCTCCGCCCCGGGGGCGCCACTCCTTTTTCGCGCGCCGGGTCGGCGTCAGCTCGGGGCGAGAACGCAGAATTCGTTGCCTTCGGGGTCGGCCAGGACCGTCCAGGGCACCTCGCCCTGGCCGACGTCGACGGGGGCGGCTCCGAGGGTGCGCAGTCGGGCCACTTCCGCCGCTGGATCGCCGCCGGGGTAGGGCCGCAGGTCCAGGTGGACGCGGTTCTTCACGGTCTTCGCCTCGGGGGTTCGGACGAACTCCAGGTAGGGGCCGACACCCGCGGATGAGCGCAGAACCGCGTAGTCGTCGGTGACCTCGTGCAGGGTCCAGTCCATCGCTTGGTCCCAGAACCGGGCCATCGCCCGCGGGTCGGCGCAGTCGACCACTACGGCGGCCATGGGCCCGGTGTCGAGGTAGGCGGGTCGGGGTTCCAGCACGCAGAATTCGTTGCCTTCGGGGTCGGCCAGGACCGTCCAGGGCACCTCGCCCTGGCCGACGTCGACGGGGGTGGCACCGAGGTCCTTCAGGCGCGTGATCTGCTCCGCCTGCTGGTCCGCGGACGTGGTGGCCAGGTCGATGTGCACGCGGTTCTTGACCGTCTTGGCGTCGGGGGCGGCAACGATGTCGACGCAGAGTGCGGAGGGGTCCGGGTAGTCGAAGTTCTCGGGTTCCAGGTTGGTCACGCTTGGACCCTCGCTGTGGGTAGCCCAGCCGAGCACCTGTGCCCAGAACCGTCCGAGCGCGGAGTCGTCCAGGGCGCTCATGTGGATTTGCACCAGTCGAGTCGTCATGCCGGAGACCTTATGCCCGTTGGACTCCCGGGCCTACGGCTTTTCCGTGTCGGCACACCCCTCCTGGATAACGTTTGGTTTGTAACGTTTATTCGTAACGTTACTCATTCAAGGCAACGAAACGAATCCCGCGAGGGGCGGAAATCCTGACTTCCGATAAGTCAACCTTCTAGGAAGCCAGCCCCGCAGGGGTGCCCGAACCCCCGCCGCCACCGCCACAGGGCCCGCCAACGTTATTGACCCCGCCCCCCGGCCCCCGGCCCCCGGCCCCCGAAAACGAGACGGATACACCCACCGCTGTACAGTCCCCCGGGTCAGGTCTGAAGGCACCCGCCCGGCCCTGAACTGACAGGCACGGTCTACGCTCGGGCGCCGGTAGCGTGCTTCCGCCGACGGGTATGACTTTCCACCCCTGGCACCAGAGGAGGCACGGCCATGGGGTCGGTCCACACGCGCACCCCGATACGACGGGCTACCGCCCTGGCCCTACTGACCGCGTGCGCCGGCGGCATGGACCTGCTCTCCATCGCGGTCCTGGGCGGGGTCTTCAGCGGCATCATCACCGGCAACCTGGTGCACGCCGGCCAGAACCTGGGCTCGGGCCACTGGCTCGTGGCGGCCACCGCCCTGGCAGCCGTGGCCGCCTTCGGCGCAGGGGTGTGGGTGTGGGCCCGCCTGCTGGGACCAGCCGACCGGGCCAACCCCCGCCGCACGACCGCCCTGTTAGCCACCGAGGTGGCACTGCTCACCGTCTTCACCACCGCCTGGATCCTGCTGGCGGGCGCACCACCCCATCACACGGCGGCCACGGCCCTGCTGGTGCTGGCCGCCTTCTGCATGGGCGCCCAGAGCGCCTGGGCCCGCACCACGGGCGCCTCCACCACCTACCTGACCGGAACCCTGGCCACAGCCTTGGCCGGGTGGGCGACCGGTGATCCCTTCCGCGCCCACCGGGCGGCCATCACCCGGTTGAGTACCTTGTTCGTCGGCGCGCTGGCCACCATGCTGGTGTTGCTCGCCTGGCCCTGGGCCGCCGCGCTGCTGCCCCTGGGGTGTGCGCTCACCGCCCTGGTCCTGTGGCGCTCTCCGTGACCGAGCCCCGCCCCCATGCCTGCTCACGGGCCGAAAAACAGCGGCGGCCCCGCATCGGCCCGTGCCACAATCGCCGCCCGTGACTCCACCCACCGTTGAAGCGGCGGGCTTCCCACGACACCTAACCGGTGCCGTAGAGGGCCAGCCCGGCCCTGAGAACGTTCGTCGCCCCGACCACGTCGGCGTGCTCGGTGAACGAGCACTCAACGCACCGGAACGTCTCCTGCGTGGGGCGGTTCTCCTGCGCGACATGCCCGCAGTCGGGGCACGTGCGCGAGGTGTTGCGGGGGTTAACCGGGACCACCACACGACCGGCACTCTCAGCCTTGCGCGCGAGGATGCCCAGGAACACCCCCCAACCCGCATCCGAGATCGCATAGTTCAGCCCCGCCTTGGCCGCCCGCCCGTTGGGCAGGTAGGCGCCCGGGATGTCGGGGTCGGGTTTGGGCTGGGGGGCCTTGACCATGTTCGCCACAGTCAGGTCCTCGTGCGCGATCAGGTCGTTCTCGCGCACCAGGTTCAGGGCGGTCTTGTGCGCGTGGTCCAGCCGCTGCCGTGCGGCCTTGCGGTACAGGCGCGAGACCTTGGCCGCCGCGCGCCGGTGGCGTTTGGTGCGGTTACCGGACCGGCGGCGGGGGAACTCGGCCAGCTCCCGTTGCGCGCCAGCGAGCGCGTCGGCGCTGGCTTTGGCGTGGCGGGGGTTGGGCAGGTGGCGGCCGTCGCTGGTGGTCGCGAACGAAGCGATGCCCATGTCGATGCCCACCACCGCGCCCGTGGGCTCCAGGGGTTGGGCGGGCACTTGGTCGCAGGCCAGCACCACGTACCAGCGGTCACCCTCACGCTTGACACTGATCGTTTTGACCCGGCCCTGGACATCCCGGTGCTGGTGCACCCGCACATGACCCACGCCCTGCAATCGGATGCGAGTGTCGGACCGGTGGGGGCGCTGTCCCACCGGCACCCGTCCCCGTCCTTGGGGAAGATGACGGTGTCGAAGCGGCCCGCCCCCTGGAACCGGGGGTAGCCCGGCGCCTGCCCGGCCTTGGCCCTGCGGAAGAACGCCTGGAAGGCCTGGTCCAGCCTGCGCAGGGTGGCCTGCTGGGAGGAGAAGGACCACCGCCCCTGGCGCTGGGGGTCGAAGGCGCGGATGTCTTTGAGCTGTCCCGACTGGTCCCCGTAGCGGATGCTGGTCTTGGACGGGTGGGCGTAGGCGTCCCGGCGTTCCTCTGCAGCGCGGCGTTGTACAGCGACCGGTGGTCGGTCAGCATCGCCGTGAGCGCCCCGACCTGCCGGGCGGTGGGCCGGAGCAGGAACTTGTAGGAGCGGATCACCGGTCGCGCCTGCGCTCGGCGCGCAGTCCTTCGGTGAGCAGAACGCACGCGGCGGCATTGATCGAGATGCCCATGCGCTCGGCATGCGCTTCGATATTGCGCTTTAGGTCTGGGGGGACGCGCAGGTTCAGCGATTCCCGGGACGCACGTTCACTCACAACCACAATGCTACCACTATGCAACGAAGGGAGGGAGCGCGGATTCACCCCTGCCTAAAGGACAGGGGTCCCCTCCGCGCGCACCTGATGGAACCGACCGACACCGCCCGCGCGCTCGCTGCCCGCCACGGGCTCTCACCCGAACACGTACACCCGTTGCCGCCGGGTGCGGCCAACCACGTGTTGGCCCTGGGCCCCGACCTGGTCCTGCGTATCCCCCGCTCCCCCGGCTTCGCCGACGATCTGCGCAAGGAAGCGGCGCTGATCCCCATCGCCCACCGTGCCGGGGTGCGCACCCCGGCCCTGGTCGACTTCGCCGATCCGCTGGACGGGCCGCCTTACCTGCTGTTGGAGCGCCTGCCCGGCACCGACCTGGCCGACCGCGAACCCGCACAGGGGACCCTGATGGCGCTGGGCCGCCAGCTGGCCCGTGTACACCGCATCCCGACCACGGGACTGTCCGCACTCCCTCGGGACCACGGGGTCAGCGACCCCGAGCCCCTGCTGGAGCGTCTGCGCCGCGAGGGCCACATCGACGCCGGGTCCGCCGACTGGCTGCGCTCTTGGTGCGAGCACCTTGCCGCCCGCGTCCCCGCGACCCTCACCCCCGCGCTGGTGCACGGCGACGTGGCTCCGCAGAACCTCGTGGTCACCGCCACCGGTGATCTGGGAGGGATCGTGGACTGGGGCGACGCCGCTCTGGCCGACGCGGCCACCGACTTCGCCAAGCTCCCGCCGCACTGGCTGCCCTCGGTCCTGGAGGGATACCGCGACGCACGCGGCGAGTCGGCCGCTCATCCTTGGGAGGCCCGCATCCTGTGGCACCACCTGACCTGGGCGCTGGGCAGGTTGGCCGACCCCTCACCCCAACCCGGCCGACGCCACTGGACCGCCCCGCCCGCCAGTCGGCTGCTCGGTCTGCTGCGCCTGTTCTCCTCGCGCCCGCCCGCACCGTGGCCCGACATGGCGCCGCCCGCCTCTCCCGGCCTGTGAGCGCCGGGGGTCAGGGGGCCGGGTGGCCGTAGCGGTCCAGCAGCGCGCGGGAGTGGTCCAGGATCCCGTGTTGGTCGGTGCGCACCGGGCCCGCTCCGTGGCGCAGGAAGGCGTCGGCGCGTTCGGTGAGCTGCTGGTCGAGCCACCGGCCCGCCGGGCCCGGATCGACCAGGGCCTGGTCCAGCCCCTGCCCCCACAACTGCCACCGGGACCGGTAGTAGCCGCCGACCAGCCCCGACCAGAGCCTTCCGGCGTAGTCGTGCAGGAAAGGGCTGTCGGGGGTGTCCCACACGGTGATGATGCGCCGGGCGTTGTCGGCCAGCACGTGGTGTTCTTCGGTGCTGGTGGCCCAGGAGGTCGCCTTGTGCTCCCAGTTCTGGAAGCGGTACTCGGGGCGGGTGGCCAGCAGGGCGTCCAGGTCCTCGAACAGGCCCAGGAAGCGCTCCAGCGCCTGGGGGCGGTGGGCGCCTTCGCCCACGGCCTCCTGCACCAAGGTCAGGTAGGAGTGGTCGGCCACGCGCGCCATCACGGCCATGGCCACGTCGGCCAGGTCGCGTCCCAGCGGCCCTTGGGCGAGTTCGGGGTGGCGCTCGCCCGCACTGACCAGGTCCTGCCAGGCCCGCACCAGGACCGGCCAGTCGTACCAGACCAGCGCGCTGGCCTCGGCGCGCAGCCGCTCGGTTTCGGCCAGGTCGCGGTAGTGGGGCTTGGTGGTGATGATGCCGTTGAACTGTTCGGGGAAGATCCGCACCCCCGAGGCGCCGTAGATCGTGGCCAGCAGTCCCCGCCACCCGCGCAGGAGGGCCGGGTCCGCGCCGCTTCCGTAGCGTTGGGCCACGAACGCGGGCAGCCAGTCGTCGTCGACGTCCTCCACCCGGTTCCAGGCCTGGTCGGCCACCAGTTCGAAGAAGGCGGGGTTGTTTCCGGTGGCTTCCATGGCCAGGCCCAGCCCTACCGGCGGGGCTTCGGTGTCCTTGGCCTTGTTGATCGCTTCGGTGGTGCCCTGCAGGTCGCCGAGGGGGTCGGTTCTGCCACCGAAGTTCAACAGCGCGCACCACACCCAGGGTGTGCCGCCGAAGGAGTCGAAGCGGCTCCACTGCGGGTCGTGTTCGGCCCACAGGTCCAGCACGAGCAGGCGGTGGTCTTCGATGGCGTCCAGGAACGCGGTGACGCGCTCGGTGGTCCAGAAGTGGCTTTGGTAGGAGAAGGGCCAGGCCTGCATGACCCACACGGCTTCGGGGTCGGTGCGGGTCAGCCCGTCCAGGGTGGCCTGGGCCACCGTGCCGGGGAAGGCGGGGTCGGCCTCGACCGGCGGCATCTCGATGAAGGGGTCGATCGCGTACAGGTGGTCGGTGCCCAGCAGGTCCTGTTGGGCGGCGGTGATCTGGGCGCCCACGTGGGTGTAGAGCGCGTCGCGGGGGTCCAGGACGTGGGTGGTGAACCCCTGCCAGGGGCGCGGGGTGACCTGGTCGGGGGCCAGTGCTCGGGGGACGTGGCCGGTGAAGCCGGGCAGTACGGGCCGCATTCCGAAGGAGCGCTGCCTGTCCAAGACGCGGCGGGCCAGGTCCAGGTGGCCCTCGATCCAGGCCTGGGGCAGGGGGCCGGCGAAGGAGTCCAGGTTGCCCATGTACTGCCAGGGCAGGTAGCCGGGCCCGCCCAGGAAGGTGCGGATCACGTCGTCGTCCAGGCCCAGGCGGGTGTAGGCCTGGCGCAGGACCGCTTCGTGGCCCAGGATCGTCAGCGGCATGGTGACACCGTGCAGCGCCATCCAGTCGCACTCGCGTTCCCAGTCGTCCCAGCCCCAGTAGGGCGCCGTGTAGCCCTGGGTGCAGAAGTTGAGGTAGTAGCTCTGGTCGACCTCGGCGGTGCGGTGGGTGGTGGGGGCGTCGGGGAAGGCGGTCACCGGCAGGGGCAGGCGGGTGTCCCAGGCCACCATGACCCCGCAGGACCGGCGCAGGTAGGTGTGCAGGCCCACGGCCGCGGCCACCCCGTCGGTGGCTGCGAGGGTGAGCACGCCCTGGTCGGCCCGGTACTCGAAGGATCTCCTATCGTGGGGGAGCTGGCTCAGGCGCAGTGGTGGGTGCGTGCGTCCCAGGATTCTGCGGGCCAGGCCGCGCACCGTGGCCCCCCAGTCGGGTTCGCCTTGGGTCCGTGCCGCCATCGGGTCTCCCCTGCTTGCCTGGGCGCCAATTAGTTCCGTACAGTACATAACTAATTTGGTTTCGGGCAAGACCCGCACAAGCACAGGGGAGGGCGCGTGAGCGCACCGGTCGCCGCCGACACACGGCTCATGCGCGAGATCAACGCGACCGCGGTCCTGACCGAACTACGCCAGGTGGACCACACCAGCGTGCCCGCCCTGGCCAAGGCCACCGGACTGTCCCGCCAGGCCGTCACCCGCTCCCTGACCACCCTGGAGGAGACGGGCCTGGTCCAACTCCTCGAACCCGCACGCACCAGCGGCCGCTCAGGGCGCCCCGCCCAACGCGTACGCTTTCGCGCCGAGGCCGGCCACATCCTGGGCCTGTCGGTCACCCCCACCGAGGTCAGGGTCGCCCTGGCCGACCTGGCCGGCACCACCCTGGCCACCACCGCCACCCCCCTGGCCGCACCCCACACACCCCTGATCACCCAGGCCCTGACCACCACCGTGCACCAAGCCCTGCGCGAAGCCGGCTCGGCGCCCGACCGCATCTGGCACGCCTCCATCGGCGCACCCGGCATCGTCGACCCCCACACCCAGCACATACAGTTCACCGCCAGCATGCCCGACATCACCGGCGACGTCCTGGTCACGGCCCTGGGCGATCTCCTGACCTGCCACATCTACCTCGACAACGACGTCAAACTCGCCACCGAAGGCGAACGCTGGCGCGGCCGCCCCCACCACGAAGAGTCGATGGTCCTCATCCACTGGGGAGAGCGCGTGGGCGCCGGGGTGGTGGTCGGCGGCCAACTCCACCGAGGCGCCTCCAACGACGCCGGAGACCTGGGCTTCCTCGACCTGTTCGCCGAAGAACCCACCGACCCACACACCCCGCCCCAACTGGGGCGCTTCGAAGCCTGGGTGGGCTCGGCCGAACTGCACCGCCTCACCCGCCAAGCCGCCCACCGCCAGGGCGGGCACGACCTGCACCAACGCCTGGGCCACACCCCCGACCTGACCGCACTGGCCCAGGCCGTCCACGACCGCGCCCCCGCGGCGATGGAAGGCCTCCAGGAGATCACCCGCCGCTTCGCCCACGGCATCGGCGCCATTCGCGCACTCCTGGACCCCCAGGTCGTGGTCATCGGCGGCCCGATGTCCCAGTGCGGACCCGCCCTGCTGGAGGCCCTGGAAGGCCACCTGGAGCACCAACGCCTGACCCCGCCCCAGTTGGAGCTGGCCCGCCTGGGCGAGGACGCCATCGTCCAAGGCGCACTCCACCACTCACTGAGCGCGGTGGAAGCCACCCGGTTGCGGATCCCACCGAACCGCACCTGAAAGCCCACCCCCTAAGCGCACCGGCCCGCGAGCGTTACAGACCCATACCCTGGTCGGCCAGGAACCGGCGTGCGAACTCCGCGAACTCCTCGGCCCGCGGGTGCCCGGGTTCGGCGGCCAGCACCGCAGACACGGTGACCGGATCGGCGTCGGCCAAGGGCAGGTAGCGCACCTCGGGGTGGGGATGGGAGTACGCACTGCCGCTGGCAGTCACCCCCACGGCCGCACCGGTGGCGATCAACGTCAACCACTCCTCCACGTTGGCCACCTCCACGGTGTGCGGACGCTGACCCGACGGCCACAGCTCACTTCCGGTGGTCGCCGCGGTCGAACACAGCGCGACCGTGTGCTCAGCCACCTGCGCCAACCTCAACGATTCCGCCTGCGCCAAGGGTGTGCCTTCGGCGACCGCCACCACCCGGGGTTCGCGATACAGAGCCCGCGCCACCAGTCCCGCGCTCTCCTCGGGCAGGGTGCGCACGAAACCCACATCCACCTGGCCGGCGCCCAAGGCCTGGAGGGGATCCTGTCCGCGCCGCACCCGCAGCGGACACTCGCCAACATCGGTGTCCCAGGACCGCAGCAGCGCCACGGTGTGACGCCCCAGCGCACCCCAGGCGAACCCCACCCGCAACGGCCCGGTCCCGTGGGCCACCTCGGCCACGGCCTCCTCCACTTGGACCAGCACCCGGTGGGCCCGCTCCCACAACCGTCGCCCCGGCGCGGTCAACGTCAGCGAGCGGGTGGTGCGTTCCACCAAGCACACCCCCAACCGCCGCTCCAGCTGGTCCAGCGTGCGCGACAGAGCGGGCTGGCTGACCCCCAACACGAATGCCGCCTCGGAGATGTTGCCGTGGTCACCGATGGCCGCCAACGCCCGCAAATGCCGCAACTCCACATTCATAACCAATGAGCATAAATCCCGCATCGCGCACATTTCTCGCCCCACAGCACCCTCCACTAGCGTCACCGGCATGCGAACCCTGTTGATCGGCGCCACCGGACGGCTCGGCAGCGCCCTGCACCACGAACTCCGCACCCGCGGCCACGACGTCACCACCGTGGCCCGCACCGGCGGCGACCATCACCTGGACCTGACCGACCCCGAACACGCCACCCACCTGTGGGAGCGCGTGGGAGCCGTCGACGCCGTGGTCAGCGCCGCGGGCGACGTCCCCTACAAGCCCCTGGACCGCATGGGCGCCCACGACTACCAGGCAGCCTTCACCGGCAAGGTCCTGACCCAGATCGGCCTGGTCACCCACGGCACCCACCACGTGAGCCCACACGGCTCCTTCACCCTGATCACCGGCTCCCCCGGACGCGACCCCGTCGCCCAAGGCAGCGCCGCCGCCATGGCCAACGGAGCGGTGGAGGCGTTCGTGCGCACCGCCGCCGTGGAGATCGCGCCCCAGCGCGTCAACGCCGTCAGCCCCGCGGTCTTCACCGAGTCCCTCGCCGACTTCGGCGACTTCTTTCCCGGCCTGGCCCCCGTGGACCTGGCCGAGGTCACCCGCGCCTACGTGCGCTCCATCGAAGGCGCCCAGACCGGCCAGGTCTACATCCCCTGACCGACAAGGCCGCATGCGCGGCTCACACGTGGGCCAGCACCCGCCCCAGGTGGTGCTCGGCGATCTGCAACATCACCTCGCGGTCCGGGAAGTCGCCGTCCAACAACCGCAGCGGGCCCGCCACCAGCGACAGGTGCTGGCCCAGCAGGTACAGATCCATGCGGGCCTGGTCCAGCCCCGGAACGGCCAGACGCTCATACAGCCCACCGAAGCGCAGGCGCAGGAACGCGTGCTCCCACTCGGCGTCGAAGTACATGAGCCCCTCGATGTCGATGAGCACCGGGGCCCCGTCCTGTCCCACCAGGACGTGGTCGGGGCCCAGCTCACCGTGGACCAGCCCGTGCCCGGAACGCGGCCCAACCCGCCGGGCCAGTTCGTGCAGCCGCTCGACCACCCGGTCCGCGACCCGGGCCAGCTCCACCCGCCGCTGGGCCCCCTCGGCCACGTCGCGCAGCGCCCGCTCCAGGACCAGGCCCTGACACGTACGGTCCCGCACCAGGGGCCGCGACACCTTGCCCAGCCCCGTCTCTGCCCGGGTGGCCATGGCACCCAGCGCCGCACCCAACCCCTCCAGTACCCCGTCCACCCACACCGGGTCGCTGTGGTCGATGTGCTCCTCCAACGTGGGACCGCGCACGTCTTCCACGATCGCCACGTCGGCGTCCAACTCCCGCCGCTCACGGTCGACCAGGTGCACCCGCGGGGTGCGCACCCCCACCTGCGCCAACGACTCGGAGGCACCCACGAACAGGTCCAGGCCGTCGGCGTCGGCGAAGGGGTCCTGCTCGTCGCGGCCCTCGGGGAGAGGGCGTTCGGGCCAGAAGTTCTCCGCCGCGGACCACACGTAGGCGACCACGGCGGGCCCCTCGTTCAGGTGCAACCGGTAGACGCCCTTCTTGGTGCCTCCGCGCAACCGCTCCACCCCCCTCACGCGCACGTGCGGGCCCAGGGCGCGGCGCGCCAAGCTCTCCAACGGTCGGATCTGCGCGAACTCACGCGGCACGGTCACCGGGGGCTCCAAAAGGTGGAAGGGGGTGGGCTGAGCTAGCCTAAGCCCGGACGGCCCCGGCCGCATGGGCCGACGGCCACCGCCACCCGCTCCGGGACGGGACCTGCCCGAACCGCCGGGCACGGCCGCGATCACACCAGCGCCCCTTGCTGTTACCGTCAGGGGCCCGGACCTGCCCCTCCACTGCCACCCCCTCCAGGAGACGGCGATGCCCCGACCAGGGCCACCGGCCGCCCCGCCCCTGATCCGTTCCCTGGCCCTGGTCCTGGGCCCGGCGCTGCTGACCGTGACGGCCCTGATCCACCCCACCGGCACCGACCTGGTCCACATGGCCACCCACCAACCACAGCTGTGGTTGACCGTGCACGTCATCCAACTACCCTTGTTCGGCCTGGTGGCGGTGTCCCTGTTCCTGCTGGCCCGCTCCGGCAGCGGGTGGGCGCGCGCCGTCAACCTGGTGGGCCTGTGGCTGTTCGTGGTCTTCCACACCGCGATGGACACCCTGGCCGGGATCGCCAGCGGCCTGCTGGCCCTGCGCTCCCAAGACCTACCTGCCGACGAACGCCAGGTGGTCCTGAACCAGATCAGCGCCTTCAGCGCCGACTTCTCCGCACCACTGGCCGACGCGGGCTGGGCGGCCTTCACCCTGACCCTGCTGGGCGGCCTGGGCTGGGTGGCCGCCACCCTGGGTGCCGCCGCGTGCCTGTGGCGCTCCCCCGTCCACAACGGGGCAGCGGTCCTGGTGGCGCTGAGCGCGACCTACTTCGTGCACGACGCCCCCACCGCACCGGTAGCGATGGCGCTGCTCACCGCGGGGGCCGTGTGGGCGGCACTGTCCCCACACGACCCCACCAACCCCGGCCCCACCGGGCAACCCTCCGGCCAGACCGGGACCTGAGCAAGGCACACCCTCAGGCGGAAACGGCCCCGGCCTCGGAGACGGCCCGCTCGGCCTCGGCGAAGACCAGATCGGCGTTGATCGCCGCCCCGGCCCGACCACCCGCGGCGGCCGACCCCACCACCTGCTCCGACACCGAGGCGATGTTGCCCGCCACCCACACCCCCGGCACCCCCGTGGCGCCCATGGGCCCCGACTCCACATAGGTGCCCATCACGTGCTCACCCATCTTCTGCTCGACCACCTCAAGTCCCAGACCCACCAGCAGATCCGCGCGCGCACGCATGAACGTGGGCACCACCACCGCACGCACCGCCACCACCGACCCCTCGGCGGTGCGCACCCCGCGCACCCCAACATCGTCGGACTCCACCGCCACCACCGGCTCGTCCACCACGGTGATCCCTCGCGCGGCCAGCCTGGCCCGGTCCTCGGCACCCAGGTCCTGCCCGGGGTGGGCGAACACCGTCACCTGCTCACTCCACTGCCGCCACATCAGACCCGCGTGCACGGCCACGGGGCCGGTGGCCAACACCCCCACGCTCTGGTCGCGCACCTCCCACCCGTGGCAGTAGGGGCAGTGCAGCACCCCGCTGCCCCAGTGCTCGGCCAGCCCGGGAACGTCGGGCAACTCGTCGACCAGCCCGGTGGTGACCAGCAACCGCTGGGCCGCCACCACCGCACCGTTCTCACACTCGATCCGAAAACCCTCCCCAGCCCCTTCGGGGGCGCGCTCGACGGCCACCACGCGGCCCCGCTCGACCACACCCCCATAGGACTCGACCTCGGCGCGCCCCCGCGCCACCAGTTCCGTCGGCGAAATGCCCTCGTTGCCCAGGAAGGCGTGTACTCCTCGGGCGGGGGCGTTACGCGGCCGACCCGCGTCGACCACCAGCACCGAACGCCGCGCGCGGGCCAGGGTCAGCGCCCCGCTCAACCCGGCGGCACCGCCGCCGACGACCACGACCTCGAAAGCGCGTGTGGGCTCGTTCATGGGTGTCCTCCCTAGTTCGTGCACCCATCCTGCGCACCACCCCACCAACGGGCAAACAATATTGCCAATCCAGCAAAACCCAGGCCAGAGCAGCACCCCCACCCTCCTCTACCGCCGGCACCCGCCCCAGCCCAGCACCGGCCACTAGGCTCCCCAACCATGAACCACCTGTGGAACACCGACACCGTCTGGCTCAACACCGCCCAGTACGGCATCCCACCCACCACCGCCCACCAGGCCCTGACCGACGCCATCCACAGCTGGCACCACGCCACCGGCGACCCCCACCACTGGTTCGAGGCCGTCGAAACCACCCGCACCCGCTCCGCCCACCTGCTCAACGCCCCCACAGACGACATCACCCTGGGCGCCACCACCGCCCAGATCATCGGCACCATCGCCGCATCCCTGCCCCACGGCGCCCACATCCTGCTCCCCGAAGGCGAATACACCTCCGCCACCTTCCCCTTCCACGCCCACACCGACCGCGACATCACCGTGCACACCGCACCCCTGCACGCCCTGGCCGACCACATCACCCCCACCACCCACCTCGTGGCCTTCAGCCCGGTGCAGTCCGCCAACGGCGCCCTGGCCCCCACCGACCAGATCCTGGCCGCCGCCCGCACCCACCACACCCTCGTCGTGGCCGACGCCACCCAAGCCGCCGGCTGGTACCCACTGGACGCCACCCGCTTCGACGCCCTGGTCTGCTCGGCCTACAAATGGCTGATGGCTCCCCGCGGCCTGGCCCTGGCCTACCTCGCCCCCACCCTGCGCACCCGCCTGCGCCCCACCAACGCCGGACCCATGGCCGACGCCACCCCCGCCACCGCCTTCTACCGCGACCACTTCGAGGCCGCACCCACTGCCCGCGCCTTCGACCTGTCGCCCAACTGGTTCGCCGCCGTGGCCGCCGCACCCTCCCTTCAGGTGCTCCTGGACCACGGGGTGGAACACGTCCACGCCCACAACACCCGCCTGGCCGACCGCCTGCGCGCCCACCTGGGCCAGCCCCCGTCCCACTCGGCCATCACCACCGTGGACACCCCCGGCGCCCTAAAAACGCTGCGCCAAGCAGGCATCGTGGCCACCGAACGCGGCGGCCGCACCCGCCTGGCCTTCCACCTGTACAACACCGAAGCCGACGCCGACCTGGCCGCCAAGGCCCTCACCGGATGACCCCGCGGCCCCTCCATGAGGCGAGCCGGGGTCCAGCACACATCAGCGGGGGGCTGGTGTGCCCCGAACACGCCAACCCCCGCGACCCCCGAGTGGAACCAACCCCCGCTGTCAGGGAATGATCCCCTCACTCTCGGGGCGCACGTTGCCCAGCACCCGCTTCACGGCGATCTCGATCACCACCCGGCCCGGGTTGGGGCGCGGCTGCCGGTACCGCTCTGCGTAACGGCGCACAGCCTCGGCCACCGCACCCTCCTCATGGGAAACCGTGGCCTCACCCTCCAGGGTCGACCACCGCCCCCGGTCCACCTGGCACACCGACACCCGCGTACCCGGACGCCGAGCCAGGTTCCTGGCCTTGAAACTGGAGGCGAAGGTGATCACCCGCGCCAGGTGCCGCTCGGGCTCATAGGTCACCCCCACCGGAACCTGGTGGATGCTGCCGTCCGGGCGCGGCGAAGCCAACGTACACAGGTGGTATTCACTCCAAAACGCCAGGAAGGGGTCTTGGGCCCCGGGCCCTTCGGTCATCGAACCGGGCTCCGGGGGCACTGTCTGGTCGGGCACAGGGACTCTTCTCCATGGTCGGCGGGCATGCCAGAACACCAGCTTCCCAGCCCTCATCCACCGCACCGCCCCCATCAAGGCTGACCAACGCCGCCCAACCCCTCCGCCGAAGCAAGTTCGAGGTCACGCAGGGGCGCCGAGCGGCGGGCGCTCGAGCACGCGTGGCTTGTACTCAACCAGCTGGATGCGACCGTCGAAGGTCCGGTGCTCGGTCATCTCGAGGGCGACGTCCGGGTAGCCGTCGTAGATGCGTTCTGCGCCCGTGGCCCCGGTGATCACCGGGAACATCACGACTCGGAAGCGGTCGACGAGTCCGGCCCGTAGCAGGGAACGGCACAGGCTGAGGCTGCCGATCGTGCTGAGGAGCCCCGAGCCACTCGACTTCATGGCGCGGACCGTCTCGACGGCGTCGTCACGGACGAGCGTGGAGTTGGCCCACGTCAGTGGCTCCTCAAGCGAGGAGGAGAACACCACCTTGGACGCTTGAGTGAGCTCGTCGACAGACGCCTCTTCTTCGGCCCTGAACTCGTCTTGGCCATTCGGAACCTCGCCAGCGGCAAAGCCCGACATCAGACGGTAGGTGTTCGCTCCCATGAGGTGGATGACCTCGGGCTGCTCGCCGAGCCAAGCGAGGTACTCCGGACCCTCGAGGCCCCAGAACCCGGGCCAACCCTCTCCCGATGCGTTGCCGTCGAGGGAGGTGATGAAGTCAACGAGAAGCTCTGACATGGCCGTGTCCTTTCCTCGGGTCTCACTTGTTGAGACCGGCCGCGGGCCACGAACTCATCGAGTCCGTTCGGTTGTTTCAATGAATTCTCCTCAACTTGCCCCTGGTGGCCCCGAGGCGTTGACGGACAGGACGACAGCGGTCGACCTGCACACACCACTCGACCCACCGTTAGGTAGAGAAAAAACCGGAACCACGGCCACCCACCCCACCACCACAGGCAGACCGGGCTCACAAGCGCGGCTCGGCCACCCGCGAGACCAGATCCACCCAACCCCGATACCCCGACGGCGACGCGCAGTACACCCGACCCCCCGGATTCAACCGAACATCCCGCCAAAACCACTCCGCCAACGCCTCCCCCGCACCCCCATCCCCCGCATCCGCGGCCACCACCAACCCCGCCACCTCATCAGTCAACTCGTTCTCACCCCACCGACCCATCGCACCCCACTGATCCCACAACAACGTCTCCACACCCAGCCGGTGCGCCACCTCCACCCACACGTAGTCACGCACCAACCACCCACCCCGCAGCATCGGCAACCCCGGAGCCACCCCGAAATCGGCCCCGTCCACCTCACCGGAGCGCACCGCCAACCACACCGCCGAAGCCCCCGAGAACGCCACCTGACCCACCGCACCCTCATGCGACAGATCCAACACGTCCACACCCCACCCACCAGCCGGATCCAACTGGGTGTCCACCCACACCCACCGCCGCCCGTCCCAGTACTCCACCACCACGTGATCAGTACCAAAACCCGCGTTCAGATACGACGCGAACCCCACCCGCGTACGCGCCGCCACCCCGTGCTCACGCAACGCCGCCACCGTCACCAACGCGAAATCCCGGCAACACCCCACCAACGGCCGCTGCCGCCCCACCGACCAACCCCGCCCGCCCCGCGCAGCGTCGGTGGCCAACATCGACTCCACCCACCGAAGATCGACCTCCTCCCACCGCTCACCCACACCCACCCGGCCCCCGTACACGTAATGCGTCAACACCCCACGCACCCGCGCACCGATGCCCGCCACATCCCCCGGCAGGTCCGCCAACACCCCCCGGTAAGCACCCGGGTCGGTAAAGGGCGTATGCGCACGCCACCGCTCCACACCCACACCCTCAACCAGCCCGTCACCGCTCATCCCGCCACCTCCACCGGCCGCGCCACCCACGCAAACGTCTCCCGCTCACCCACCCGCTCGAACGGGCGCAAATACACCTCCCGAAACACCTCCACCGGCACCAACCCCCGCTCCCCCACACCCCGCTCCACCGCCGCATACGCCCCCATAATCCGCGGATAGAAACAATCCCGCCGCTCCACCGCGGCCACCAACCACTCCCCACCCGGCTCCCACCGCAACGACACCCGCCCCTCCGGCCACGCCACCCCCACATACGGCACCGCCACCTCGATCAACGCCGCCCCATCCGGCGACGGCGTCCCGTGAAACAACACCCACGTACGCTCACCGGCCCGCGCCCCCTGCCGCGCCAACACCCGCCGCACCCCAGCGGCCAACCCCAGGTAGGTCTCCACCAGGTCCTGCACACGCACATACGCCCGCGCGCACGCCACCCTCTCCCCGGGCACCGACTCCACCGACGTCTGCCAGGCCGGACCACCCCCACCGAGATCACCCGAACCTCCAGGACCCCGCAGGTCCTGCTCGCCGCCCACCAAGGCACACGCCCGCTCCACCATGGCCTCGCGCGAACGCTCCACCTCCCGGCACACCCGCCACCAGGCCCGCACCAACCCCACGGCCTCCTCGGGCGGGGCTGCCACCACCTCGGCCACCGCCGACAACGGCATGTCCATCCGCCGCAGCGCACGCACCCGCACCGCCACCTCCAGCTGCTCGGGCAGGTAACGCCGGTACCCGTTGCCGGGATCCACCCGGTACGGCACCAACAACCCCGACCGCTCATACAGCCGCAACGCCTTGGGCGACAGACCACTGCGCCGCGAGAACTCGCCCCGCGACAGCCCCGACCTCTCCTGTGCCTCGTCCATGGCCCCGAGTCTGGCCCCTGCCCCAAGGGCACGGTCAAGACACCCAACCGTCTCGACGGCCCACCGCCACACCCCCGGGCACCGCCCACATATGGACTGGGAACGCCAAGCACCGACCGATAGCATCGGGGACCACCCGACCGGCCCCAGGCCCCGCACCACAGGCTGCGCCAGCACAGCGCCCCGAACGGTCCCGGGCCAGTTCCGGATCGACGCACCCAACCCCGCCGCGGCCCCGCACCAGGGCCGCCCCACCGCCCTGCCCACACTCTGCCGAACCGGAGCCCCCACCATGTACCCCGCCAGCACCCCCCACACCAGCGGCTACCTGCCCCGCCCCGGCGGCCACCGCCTGTTCTGGCAAGAATGCGGAAACCCCCACGGCACCCCCGTCCTGGCCGTCCACGGCGGCCCCGGCTCCGGATCCCGCCCCCAGTGGTCACGCTTCACCGACCCCGACCACTACCGCATGATCCTGCTCGACCAACGCGGCACCGGCCACAGCACCCCCAACGCCGGCGAACACACCACCGACCTGTCCACCAACACCACCCCCCACCTCATCGACGACTTCGAAGCCCTACGCACCCACCTGGGCATCGACCGCTGGCACGTCCTCGGCGCCTCCTGGGGCTCCTGCCTGGGCCTGGCCTACGCCCAAGCCCACCCCGACCACGTCATCTCCCTGGTGCTGTTCGCCGTCACCGCCGGCACCCGCCGCGAGATCACCTGGATCACCCACGACATGCGCCGCATCTTCCCCGAAGCCTGGGAAAGCTTCCGCGCCGACGCCGGCCCCGACGCCGACCCCCACCACCTGCCCGCCGCCTACGCCCGGCTCCTGGCCGACCCGAACCCCAAGGTGCGCCACGACGCCGCCCAAGCCTGGTGCCGCTGGGAAGACACCCACGTGGCCACCGCCCCCGGCTTCACCCCCAACCCCCGCTTCGAAGACCCCGCCTTCCGCCTGACCTTCGCCCGCACCGTCACCCACTACTGGGCCAACGACTGCTTCCTGACCCCCCACCAACTCCTGGACCACATCCCACGCGTGGCCCACATCCCCGCCGCCCTCATCACCGGCCGCCTGGACATCAGCGGCCCCAGCGACACCGCCTACGACCTGGCCCGCCACTGGCCCGCCGCCGAACTCGTCATCGTCGACGACGCCGCCCACACCGCCAACACCTCCGGGATCGGCGCGTCCGTCGTGGCCGCCACCGACCGCTTCGCCCACCTGCACTAGCCAGCGAACAACCGCGGGCCTGCGGGGGATCCGGCGCGCCGCCCCGCAGGCCGTCAGGCCAGCTCGGCCACCAACCCCGCCAACGCCCCCACCTCCTCCTCGGTGTTGTAGTAGTGCACCGAAGCGCGCACCACCTCACGACCGGGCTCACCCCACCCGTCCCACACCTGCGCCCCCGGATGCGAGACCCTCGTGCTCACCCCGCGCTCACGCAACACCTTCGACACCCACACCGCATCGCGCCCGGCCACCGCGAACGTCACGATCCCCGACAACGAACGCCCCCGGTCACAGACCCGCACACCCGGCACCTGCCCCAGCGCCGAACGCAGCCGATCCGACAACACCCCGATCCGCTCGCGCGCCCACCCCATCCCCACCCGGCGGGCGTACCGGGCGGCCACCCCCAACCCGATCTGGGCCGCCACCGCGTGCTCGAAGGACGCAAAACCCGCCGCGCCCGGCAGCACCCGGTACTGCCCCGACCCGGTCCACTCACCCCCGATGTGGTTGACCAGCAACGGCTCACCCAACCGGGCCCCCGACCGCACATACAAAAACCCCGACCCGCGCGGACCGCGCAGGAACTTGCGGCCGGTCGCCGAGAGCAGATCACACCCGATCCGCTCCACGTCCACCTCCCACTGGCCCACCGACTGGCACGCATCCAGCAGATAGGTCACACCGAACCGCCGGCACAGCGCCCCCACCTGCTCAGCCGGGTTCACCAACCCGTTGTGCGTGGGCATGTGGTTGATCGCCACCAACCCCACGTCCCCGCGCCCCAGTTCCTCCTCCAAGGCGCCCACGTCCAGCACCCCGTCGGCGTCATCGGCCACCACCTCCACCCGCACCCCGCGCAGAGCCGCCGCCCGCAACAACCCCACCCCGTTGCTGGCGTACTCGCTGGTGGTCGTCAGCACCCTCTGGCCCGGCACCAACGCCACCGCACCCAGGGCCTGCGACCACGCCTGGGAGGCCCCCTCGAAGAACACCACCTCCTCCGGTGCCGCCCCGATCAGACCCGCCACCTGCGCCATACCCTCCTCCAGCTGGGCCTGCGCCAGGTCCATGGCCTCATAGCCACCCACCCGCGCCTCCAACTCCAGGTGCGCCACCATCGCCTCGGTCACCTGCCGGGGCACCAACGCCGCACCCGCGTTGTCGAAGAACGCCAACCCCGCACACCCCGGAGTGTCCGCACGCAACCCGGCCACATCCACACCCACCACAGCACTCCCTCACCTCTGGGCGGCCCAGGACAGCCACCAACGCCAGGCACTCTGCCACCACAACCCCCGACCACACCGGAGCGGCCCCACCACCCGCACACCCCCTCGGCCCCATGTGGCACACACCAACCCCACAACCGAACCACCCACCCCCTCCCATCAGCCACAATGGCCACCAACCCACACACATCCCACGAAAGGGCGCCCGGCTGCCATGGCCATCCCCAAAGCCGAACTCCACCTGCACATCGAAGGCACCCTGGAGCCCGAACTCGCCTTCCACCTCGCCGAGCGCAACAACATCACCCTCCCCCACCCCGACATCGCCGCCCTACGCGCCGCCTACTCCTTCACCGACCTCCAATCCTTCCTCGACCTCTACTACGCCCTCATGGACGTCCTACGCACCGAGGACGACTTCCGCGACCTGGCCGAGGCCTACCTGACCCGCGCCGCAACCCAAGGGGTCCGCCACGCCGAGATCTTCTTCGACCCCCAAGCCCACACCAGCCGCGGCATCCCCCTGGACACCGTCATCAAC
This sequence comes from Nocardiopsis oceani, assembly GCF_054777395.1. Classification (NCBI taxonomy): domain Bacteria; kingdom Bacillati; phylum Actinomycetota; class Actinomycetes; order Streptosporangiales; family Nocardiopsidaceae; genus Nocardiopsis; species Nocardiopsis oceani. The sequence goes on along the minus strand of NZ_BAAHAR010000044.1, from coordinate 3,296 downwards.
GGCCTCACCGCCGCCCTGGACACCAGCCTGGCGCGCCACAACATCTCCACCAGCCTCATCCTGTGCTTCCTGCGCGACCGCCCCGCCACCGAAGCCATGGACACCCTCCACGCCGCCCGCCCCCACCTGGACCGCATCACCGCCGTCGGACTCGACTCCGCCGAAGTCGGCAACCCACCCGAGAAGTTCACCGAGGTCTTCACCGCCGCCGACCAACTCGGCCTGCGCCGCGTCGCCCACGCCGGCGAAGAAGGCCCCGCCGACTACGTCTGGCAAGCCCTCAACCTCCTGGGCGCCGAACGCATCGACCACGGCATCCGCGCCCTGGACGACCCCACCCTGATCACCCACCTGGCCACCACCCAGACCCCCCTGACCGTGTGCCCCTTCTCCAACGTGCGCCTGCGCGCCGTCCCCACCCTGGCCGACCACCCCCTGCCCGCCCTCATGGACGCCGGACTCCTGGTCACCGTCAACTCCGACGACCCCTCCTACTTCGGCGGCTACGTCCACGACAACTACCTGGGCCTCCAAAAGCACCTGGGCCTGACCAACGAACAGCTGCGCACCCTGGCCCGCAACTCCTTCACCGCCTCCTTCCTGCCCACCGAACGCCGCGACGCGCTCCTGGCCCAGGTCGACGCCCACACCTTCTAACCCACACAGAACAAAGAAGGGGGGCTGCGCACCCGAGTGCCAGCCCCCTCTTCCTGTTCTCCGGGCGTCCTACCGCCAGGTCAACGACTGGCCGTGCTCACCCGCATACGCCACCACACGACCATCCACACCCACCGTGAAATCGGTCTCCACCTCCGGCCGGGCATGCTCCCAGTCCGGGAAGGACCGCCACCCCTCATTCGACACCCAGTGCCCCGGCAACCCCCGCACCAACTCAGCGAACCGACCCCGCTGCGCCGCCGACAGATACGACACCACCGCACTGTGGAACACCACCAGCGTGGCCCCCTGCGGCGCCTGCCCCGCCAACCGAGGCAACTCCTCCAACAGGGTCCCCGACACCAACCGCGCCGGATCGGCCGCGACCACCGACGCCGCCGCCCGCAACCGCTCCACCCGCTCGAGCTGGGTACGCCCCGGCCACACCAGCGACTCCAACCACCGCACATCACCCTCATCACCCGCGTCCAACGGGTTCAGGTCGATACCCGCCCGCCACACCACCTCGGGCGGCGCCCCCGGAACCGGCACTGCGCCCCGGGTGGAACACTCCAACAACACCGGGCTGTCGACAGGACCGATCGGCGCAGCCCCGTCAAAGGAATACCGGTACCGGTCCGGATACAGGCACAGCCCCGCCGACGCCCCCACCTCGATCAGTGCCAAAGGCCCCTCGAACCGCGCCAGTACCGGCAACAGCGTCGCGCACCGGCGCACCTCATTGGTCTGGGTCATGCGCTCCGACACCACCCGGCGCACCGCATCCCAGTGCTCCACCAACCAGTCCCGAAACCCCTCCCAGGAGTCGGTGGGCCCTCCCAGGTACCGCACCGCTCCCAACAACAGGTTGGGCTGGCGCTTATTGCCCTCGGGCAACGACAACACCAGGTCCAGCACCCGCTCGTCCCCGGCCAACCCCAGAGCGATCCGCTCATAGTCCGCCGAACCACCGTGGGCGAAATTCACCGCGAACCGCCGATACCGCTCAGCGATCCGCTCCCGCTCCGCACCCGGCTCCACACTCACGTCCACAGGCAACCCTCCACATACGCACACGTGCGCGGAAACCTACCCGCCGCCCTCCCGGCCGGCCGAGCCCGCCCCCACCCGAAACCGCTCCCGGTACTCGGACGGAGCACACCCCAGCGTGCGCACGAACGCCCGCCGCATCGCCTCGGCCGTACCGAACCCGCACCCGCGCGCGATCGCCACCACCGGAGCCGACCCCTCCTCCAACCGGCGCCGCGCCCACTCCACACGCACCCGCTCCACATACCGGCCCGGCGTGGCCCCCACCTGCTCGGCGAAGACCCGCGAGAACTGGCGCACCGACAACCCCGCCCGCTCAGCCAACACCGCCAACGACCACTCCCGGCCCGGGTCGGCATCCACCAGGTGCTGCACCGCACGCACCTCGGCCCGCTCAGCCCGCTGGGTGGCCAACTGGGTGGAGAACTGCGCCTGACCACCCGGCCGGGCCAGGAACACCACCAGGTTGCGCGCCAGCGACAACGCCACCTCACGGCCCAGGTCCTCCTCCACCACCGCCAACGCCAGATCGATCCCCGACGTCACCCCCGCCGACGTCCACACCCGCCCCGAACGCACGAACACCGGGTCCCGCTCCACCCGCACGCCCGGAAACTCCGCCGCCAACCGGTCGCAGTGCCGCCAGTGCGTGGTCACCACCAACCCCTCCAGCAGCCCCGCATGGGCCAACACGAACGCCCCCGAACACACCGACGCCACCCGGCCCGACCGCCCGGCCACCTGGCGTACCACCTCCACCAGCGCCGGATCCGGGTCATGGGCGCCCTGCCCACCGGCCACCACCAAGGTGTCCACCCACCCCACGTCCTCCAACGCCACCGACGGCACCAACCCCACCCCGCTGGAGCCGTACACCACCGCGCCGCCCAACGAGGCCGTACGCACCCGGTACCGCGAGCCCCACGCCCGGGCCGCCCCGGCAAAGACCTCCAACGGCCCCGTCGCATCCAGACTCTGCACACCGTCGAAGACGACGATGACCACCTCATGATGTGTGCTCTGCTCCATACACCCCACCCAACAGCGCACCGCACACGGCCACAAGGTCACACACCCCACCCATCCGGACACCCACCCTCCGTCACTATCCCTCACCCACAGTTCACCCAACCTGACACCATTCTGATCCGCCCGCGCCTACCCTGGACCAACGAGACCAAGGACACGAACAGATAACGAGAACTCTCACACGCCCGGGACAATCCCAGGCAGGTGACAACCACTCACACGAACGGACACCCGTGAGGCTCTCCCACCGCCAACACCTGCGCCACAGCACCACACCCACCCACACACCGGCCCCACCGCTCGTCGAGCTGCACGACGTGTCCCTCACCCACGCCCACCACACCCTCCTCCACCACCTCGACCTCACCATCCGCCCCGGCCAACACATCGCCCTCGTCGGCCTGACCCCCACCGCCGCCACAGCCCTCACCGACATCCTCACCGGCCACACCCACCCCACCCACGGCCACATCACCACCCACACACCCATCCACACCACCCACCCCGACCCCACCCTCGCCCAAGCCATCACCGGCCACACCCACCCCAACCCCCACGAC